>JBLHRE010000075.1:0-8701 GCA_047625765.1 Flavobacteriales bacterium | reverse complement strand
GAAAACTATGAAAATTGCAATGATTCCGAGAAAACCAGTTAACAACAAGCCTTTCTTTTTATCTGACATTTTAGCTTTTTTTAAAAAAACGACCCAATCTTCTAACGTTCATTTTGACCAAAAGTAGGGCAAGGTTTTTCATCTCCTTTAGCAAAACAGACTTATTGAATTTAGTAAATTCAATATTTGGTTTCAATTCGATATCTTGAGTTGACACCTTTACTCTAGCTTCATTAAAAGCCAAATCAACAAACTCTAAATCGAATAAAAAACGGTGAATCTTGGTACGCAGAAATAAGGGTTTTCCTTTTCTGTTAAAACCCTTCAAACCAGCTTGTGTATCGGTTATTGGTAATCCTGTAAGTAGCTTGTTAAGCTTTTGCAGTCGCAGACTCAAGCGTTTACGTTTGTCTGGTAGTGCATCATAGTAGGCTTCAGATCTCACACCAATAATAACATCAGATGTATCCAATCTGTGAATTACATCCAAGACACTTTGTTGGGTATACGGGAAATCAAAATCGGTATAAATAAGTTTATCTCCTCTCGATTTCTTAACGCCCATTCTAATGGCGTGTCCTTTCCCTTTATTGGATTTGTAAGTGATGTATTGCAAAGAAGGAATTTGCTCATGTAGACCCTCTAAAACTTCATTTGGAATACTTTCCGTAGAGCCATCATTGACAAGCGTAAGCAATACCTCGTAATTAGGTAAAGATGTTTCTAGCTGTCGAATATTATCAATAACTACAGTATCCCAGCCCAGGTGAGGGTTGAAAAATGGCAAGATAAATTCTACGCTTATTTTAGTCATGCTTTCTATAAGAGCAACAAAGCCCTAACCAATAGTTTTGGTCAGGGCTTTATTATTCAATTTATACTATCCATTAAATATTTCTGTCCATATCAAATGCTTCTAGGTAATCTCCTACTCTTCTTAGGAAAGAACCACCCAAAGCACCATCTACAACGCGGTGGTCGTAAGACAATGACATAAACATTAAGTGACGGATACCAATAGTATCTCCTTGTGGAGTTTCGATAACCGCTGGTTTTTTCTTGATTGCACCTACAGCCAAAATCGCTACTTGCGGCTGATTGATAATTGGTGTACCCATAATGTTACCAAAAGTACCCACATTGGTTAAGGTAAATGTACCACCAGAAACTTCGTCTGGAGTTAATGCATTGTTACGTGCACGTTTTGCCAAATCGTTAACTGATTTGGTAATACCCATCAAATTCTTTGCGTCTGCTTTGTGAATAACTGGAACAATTAAGTTTCCAGAAGGCAATGCGGCAGCCATTCCAATATTGATATCCTTACGTTTCACAATGGTAGTTCCATCGACAGAAACATTGATCATTGGAAAATCTTTGATGGCTTGCGTAACTGCTTCGATAAAGATTGGTGTGAAAGTAATTTTCTCTCCTTCTCTTTTAAAGAATGCATCTTTCACCTTGTTTCTCCATAGTACGATATTGGTCATATCAACCTCAATCATAGAAGTAACGTGTGGCGAAACGCGCTTAGACATAATCATGTGGTCAGCAATAAGCTTGCGCATACGATCCATCTCTATCAATTCGTCTCCTCTGTTTACACTAATAGCAGGAGCTTTAGGCTCGCTTGCTTTCGCTGGACTTGACTTTTTAGCTGGAGCTGAAACACTTCCTCCTTTTGATCTATTTGCTACAAAAGCAAGAATATCATCTTTGTTAACTCGGCCTTCTAAACCAGAACCTGCAATTGTCTCTAATTCTGACATTGAAATGCCTTCCTCTTGCGCAATGCTACGTACCAAAGGCGAGTAGAATTTTCCGCTATCAGAAGTTTTAGCCAAAGGATTTGCATCTGCTACCGCTTCGTTTACTTCTGTTTCGATTTTTTCTGCTGCCGCTGCTGGGGCTGCTGCTTTTTCAACTGGAGCTGCTGCTGGAGCATCGCCATCTGTTTCAATGATTCCAACTACTTGCCCTACTAGAACAACATCATCTTCATTGAACAATTTCTTAATCAAAACACCTTCTACTGGCGAAGGAACTTCAGAATCTACCTTATCGGTTGCAATTTCAATTACCGACTCTTCTAGTTCAATAACTTCACCCTCATCCTTCAACCATTTAATCAAAGTTGCCTCTGCAACACTCTCACCCATTTTGGGCATGATCAATTCAACTTGTGCCATATCTTTTATTGGGATTTTCGCTTGAAAATTTAGCCTTCAAAGTTAAAAAATTATTCTACGCTTGCTGACGTCCTAAATACCTATATGCTCTAAATATGAGACGCAGATCCATTAAGACCATATACTCTTTGGAATACAACAAGTTAAGTTGTCTTTCTTGTTGCTCGTTTACCTCCTGTTTTAAGCCATCTCTTGGTAATATCACCCCCGGTTTTAAACCATTCGAAGCCGAATTTTGCTGAGAAACACCTACCCACGATCGCGAACCAAACAGCACTTTAAAGCAATTTTTCAATAAACCTATAGGTTGCTTTACAAGCACCAATTGCAAAGGAAATGTTACCGTTAACACTAATGCTAAAAAGACATCCAAAACTCTTTTATTTCTAATATTCTCTGGCTTGTCTATAGACTGGGAGTTCACAGTATACAGCTCTCCTTGGGTATTTATAGAATTACTACCTATCACAAACAAACTATCTGATGGGGCAATTTTTATCTCAACCTTCTTACCAGCCAAGCCTGCCATGTATTGGATGATTTTCTGTGAACTCAAGTCTTTAGAGCAAAAAATAACCTCTTTTATTTTGTATATCTGAACGATCTCTTCCAATTGGGCTGCAGTTCCTGTATAAAATTTATCGTCCTTATCAGAACCATTGGTTTGCACGTAAGCTATATACCCCAAGTTGACATGGGTTTGTCTTAGCAAATCTATCACCCGCTCTGACTCTTTCTTAGAACCAACGATAGCAACCCTGCTCTTTACTTGCCCATGCAATTGAAAAGCTTTGAATTTTAGCAAATGCATAAGAAAACGGAGTCCTGTCATTGCAATTACAGACCAAACCGCCCCTAACAACATTAAAGCCCTAGAAAAACGATATTCTTCATCTATAAAGCCATAAACAGCAAAAAGAACCAAAGCACCAATTGCACAACTTTTTACTATTTTAGAAAGCTTTATCGGCTTATCGTATCCTCCTCCAAAATAATTGGTAAGCAACATAAAAAGGATGTAAACAGGAATCAAAATATGCGTAACCCAATTCGAATACGAGCCACCATCTACATACCGATGGTTGTCTTCCCAATACTTTACCAAGAATAAAAAACCCCCATAAACGGCAGCAAAATCAATCACTGGTAATAGTAAACGTTTTACAAATCGATTGGTAATCGCTGCACCAGCTCTTAAGTATATTGCTGTGTGTATTAGAAAAGAAAATAGTTGCGCACGACCTTGCGAAAAGTGCTTTTTCGCAAAAATAATCATGGCATTATAAAAAATGAAAACGTAGTTTAAACTGCCCTTCTTTGTACTCTCTCCTTTGTAATGAATTATCTTACTCTCTGCGAAATAGTAGTTCTTATATCCTCCCAAAATAATACGGTAAGACAGGTCAATATCTTCTCCGTACATAAAATAATCTTCGTCTAGCAAACCCACCTTATCTAAGACAGATTTACGCATCAACATAAAAGCTCCTGCAAGAATTTCTATCTCATGATTTTCTTCTGGAGAAAGATGTCCTAAATGATAACGCCCAAAACGTTTCGATTTCGGGAAAAGTTTAGAAAGACCAAATATTTTATAAAAAGCAACAGCCGGTGTTGGTAATGCTCGTTTACTTTCTGGTAAGAAATTCCCTTTACCATCAATCATTTTCACGCCCAATCCTCCTGCATTTGGATGTGCATCCATAAAATCTATACAAGACTGGAAAGTATCTTCTTCAACAATCGTATCTGGGTTTAACAATAGTACATACGCGCCTTTAGACAAGCGTATGGCCTGATTGTTTACTTTAGAAAAACCTAGATTGTCTTTATTTTCGATAGCAATGGCTTGCGGAAATTTCTCTTTCACCATTACCATAGATCCGTCCACAGAATTATTGTCGACCACAAAAACTTCGATATCAAAATTTTGCACTGCCTGAAAGACAGATTGCAAACATTGCTCTAAGAAATGTTCGACATTATAATTAACTATGACTACGCTTAACTTCAATCGAATTACTTTTTAAGGGTGTTTTCGTAAGGCAATCTATCCATTATTGATCTACCTAGCGTTAACTCATCGGCATATTCTAAATTATCTCCAACGGAAATTCCTCTGGCAATGGTGCTCATTTTGCAGGTTTGGTCTGCCAATCTTCTATAAATAAAGAAACAAGTGGTATCGCCTTCCATACTGGCAGGCAAAGCCATTATCACTTCTTCAATATCTCCTTCAGCAACACGTGTCACCAAACTTTCAATATTCAAATCTCCAGGCCCAATACCATCCATTGGCGAAATAACACCATTCAATACATGATACAAACCACTAAATTGTTGGGTGTTTTCAATGGCCATTACATCGCGTACATCTTCTACAACACAGAGTAAATCTTTTCTTCGATGCGAATTGGCACAAATCTCGCAAACTGCTTTGTCCGAAATGTTGTGACACCTTCGGCAAAACACAATTTTATCGTGCAATTGCGACATCGCTTCTCCAAACGATTTTACCTCGTGGGCATTTTGCTTTAACTGGTGTAAAACCAAGCGTAATGCAGTTTTACGACCAATACCTGGCAATTGAGCAAAATGCTCTACCATTTGTTCCAAAAGTTTGGAAGAGTAATTCATGGCGGCAAAAATAACAAAGCAAAGCATACCCATAACACAGATAAGCTTTTTTTAAGCAGAAGTACAAATTAGCTTTTCAAACTCTATTTCTCTCATATTGCCGCAATTATTTTACTTTAGCCCGACATTTATTTGTCCTATGGAACCACTGCATATCCTTCTGCTAGTAGCAGCATATTTTCTTGTCCTTATTGGTATCTCTTACCTAACAGGGAAAAACGATGATAACGACACCTTCTTTTTAGGCAACAAACAATCCCCTTGGCATGTGGTTGCTTTTGGTATGGTAGGAGCTTCTTTATCAGGAGTAACGTTTATTTCTGTTCCTGGATGGGTGGCCACTTCACAGTTCTCTTACATGCAAATGGTGCTGGGGTATTTGGTAGGATATTTTGTGATAGCAACGGTGCTTCTACCTTTGTATTACAGACTGAACCTTACCTCTATTTATTCCTATTTAGATGATAGATTCGGGAAATCGAGTTACAAAACAGGCTCTGCATTTTTCCTGTTATCAAGAACCATTGGTGCTTCGTTTCGATTATTCTTAGTCGCCAATGTATTACAAATAATGATTTTCGATGCCATGAACATTCCGTTCTGGCTGACAGTTGTTTTTACCATTCTATTAATTTGGTTGTACACCTTCCGATCTGGAATTAAAACCATTATTTGGACCGATACCCTACAGACACTTTTTATGCTTATTGCGGTGGGAGTTGCCATAGTAATGATTAAGGATGGATTGAATTTCTCTTGGACAGAAACGGTAAATGCCATTGCCGAAAGTGAGTATTCACGCATCTTCTTTTTTGATGATCCATCAGATAAAAAATTCTTTATAAAGCAGTTTTTTGCAGGAGCATTTATTGCGATTGTAATGACAGGTTTGGATCAAGATATGATGCAGAAAAACTTGAGTTGTAAAAACATCAAAGAAGCCCAAAAGAACATGTTTTGGTTCTCCATTGTTTTGGTCTTCGTCAATTTGATATTCTTAGGCCTAGGAGCGCTCTTATACATCTACGGGGCCAAAATGGGAATCTCTGCCGTTGGCGATGATTTGTTTGCCAGCATTGCAATGGATGGCGGATTAGGCACAGCCCTTTCTCTGTTTTTTGTCTTGGGATTGATTGCTGCAGCTTACTCTTCTGCAGATTCTGCTCTGACCTCTCTTACTACGGCCTTTTGTGTTGATTTTCTACAAATAGAAGGGAGAGAAAAATCCACCCAAAAAGGCTTGAGAAAGAAAACCCACATTGCCTTTTCTGCATTGTTGATTGTGGTCATTCTTATTTTCCATGCCATCAACGACCAATCGGTAATTTCTGCCTTGTTTAAAGTTGCCGGGTTTACTTATGGTCCTTTACTCGGATTGTATGCCTTTGGCTTGTTTACAAAATGGGAAGTTAAAGACAAATTGGTACCGCTTATTTGTATTGCCGCACCGCTTATTTGCTATGGACTAAACAACTATTTCACCATTGGTTTCGAACTGTTGATTTACAATGGTGCTTTGACCTTTTTGGGGTTGATGTTGATTAGGGAAAGGAAGGTTGCTTAGATTTTAATTGATTCAACAAAAAATGCCCTGACTATTTATTTAGTCAGGGCATTTTTTATTGCTATTCGTTTTCCTTTGGTTTATCAGGGGCTTTGAATTTCGTCTGACGCTTGGCGTCTTTTAAGGATTTATGAATCATCCATTCCAATTGCCCATTGACCGAACGGAACTCGTCTGCAGCCCACTTCTCTATCTGATCGTAAGTGGCAGGATCAATACGTAATACGAAGGATTTTTTTTTACTCATATTGTTTTAGTGTAGCGTACCTGTATTTATTACAGGAGTTACTTCTTTATCACCGCACAAAACTACCATCAAATTCGATACCATCTGCGCTTTTTTATCCTCATCGAATACGGCAATATTATCAGCAGCCAATTGCTTCAAAGCATCGTCTACCATTCCAACTGCTCCTTCCACAATTTTCTTTCTAGCTGCCACAATCGCAACCGCTTGTTGGCGCTTTAACATAGAGCTTGCAATTTCTGGAGCATAGGCCAAATAACCAATTCTAGCTTCCATTACTTCTATACCCGCAATTACCAAACGCTCTGTAATTTCATCTTCCAAAGCTTCGTTTACCTCATCCATGCCCGAGCGTAAAGTAAGCTCTGCTTCTTCAGTATCGAAATTATCGTAAGGGTAAGATCCTGCAAGCTTACGCACAGCAGCATCTGTTTGTACACGTACAAATTCGGTGTAGTTATCTACTTCGAAAGCCGACTTGTAAGTATCTCTTACGCGCCAAACCAAAATCACATTAATCATAATGGGGTTACCAATCTTGTCATTAACCTTTACTCTTTCAGAGTCGAAATTCCTTGCTCTCAAAGAAATTTTGGTTCTCATGTAAAACGGATTATTCCAGAAGAAACCATTCTCCACTACGGTTCCTTTGTAAGCTCCAAAAAGCACCATAACCTTAGAACTGTTAGGGTTTACAATAAAGAACCCCTTAATAATCAAGATTACCGGTAACATCAAAGTAACGAATCCAGGGGTATGATATTCAGCTAATCCCCAAATCATTGTTGCCAATACAAGCAATAGGATTACAAACATAATGTAGCCATTCGTGGCTGTAATTCTTTTTTCGTTTTTCATA
Source organism: Flavobacteriales bacterium (assembly GCA_047625765.1). Lineage (GTDB taxonomy): Bacteria > Bacteroidota > Bacteroidia > Flavobacteriales > JBLHRE01 > JBLHRE01. The sequence continues at coordinate 1,205 of JBLHRE010000075.1, read as the reverse complement.
ATTGATACTATTTTGATATTACAATAATAGTAAATTAAAATTAAAAATGCAAATACCAACGTCTTTAGATAATCAAGTAAACCCTATTGTGTAAGATTATTAATTAACCTACATTCACGCTCCTTAAAATCGATTAACCCTTAACCTCAAGCATATGAAACCATTTTTCAGCAGTATGCCCTTAATGGAACAGACCTACTGGATTATTTCGATGGTAGGTTCTGGAATATTTATAATCATTTTTGCCTTAACATTTATTGGAGGAGGAGACGCAGACATGACGGATGATATGACCGATTTTGATGCCGATGATGGCGGAGTTGGATTTCAATTTTTCACTTTTAAAAACGTCATCGCCTTCTTTACGGTTTTTGGCTGGACAGGGCTAATCTGTTTAGAACAGGGATACACAAATAGTATTACTATCATTATATCTACCATAGCTGGTTTGATTATGATGGTGCTAACTTCATTGTTGCTCTTCTGGATGGCTAACTTAGCAGCATCGCGTACTTTAAAAATAAAAAATGCCATTGGCGAAATTGGCGAAGTCTATCTTCCTATTGGCGCCAAACGTTCTTCTATCGGTAAAATCCAAATCAAGGTGCAAGGCAGCTTAAGAGAGCTAGATGCGATTACCGACTCTGAAGATATTTTAAAAACCCAAGAAATTGTAAGAGTTAAAGAAGTTATTAGCTCAGAAATATTATTAGTAGTTAGACCTTACCCCTATTTCTATTGAGGTAAACCTAGTTGATGCATTGACTAAGCATAACATTCGTGTAAATATGCCTTCTCAATTTACCATTGGTATTTCTACCTATCCAAGTATTATGTCCAATGCCGCAAAACGTCTTTTGGGGCTTACTTTAGATACTGTTAAAGAATTGGCTCAAGAAATTATTTTCGGTCAACTGCGTTTGGTGGTTGCCTCTATGGACATCGAAGAAATAAATACCGACAGAGACCAGTTCTTGTCGCACATCACACACAGTGTAGAAGCCGAACTGAAAAAAGTGGGTCTGAAACTGATTAACGTAAACATTACCGACATCCATGATGAGTCGGGATACATACAAGCATTGGGTAAAGAAGCCGCAGCAAAGGCCATTAATGATGCTATTGTTTCTGTAGCACAAAAAGACCGTGATGGTGCTATTGGACAAGCGAAAGCTGTACAAGACCAGCGTATTCAAGTTGCGGCA
>JBLHRE010000074.1:0-8860 GCA_047625765.1 Flavobacteriales bacterium | reverse complement strand
ATTTCCAGCTGTTGGTGTACAAGATATGTTGCGTTACCATAAGTTTACCATTGGTTGGGCTTGGGCTAGCGAGTATGGTTCATCAGAAGAAAAAGAACATTTCGAAAACCTGATCACTTTTAGCCCATTGCACAATGTAAAAACGGCAACAGATTACCCAGCAACAATGATAACCACTGCAGACCATGACGATAGGGTTGTGCCGGCACACTCGTTTAAATTTGCAGCAGAATTGCAGTTTAAAAACGAAGGCTGCAACCCAATGTTAATTAGAATAGATAAAAAAGCAGGGCATGGTGCAGGAAAACCAATTTCTAAAGTGATTGAAGAAAATGCAGACATCTTTGCATTTATGTTTCACAACATGGGATTGTCCATAAAATAAACCCTTTTGCCAACGTAAATATTACTTTTGCTAAAACGCCAAATTAAATGGAAGCAATTATCCAGCTTAAAAACATAGAACGCCATTTTGTTGTAGGAACAGAGCTTATTAAAGCTTTACGAGGCATCACCTTGGACATTAAAAAAAACGAATACGTTGCATTAATGGGACCTTCTGGTAGTGGCAAATCTACTATGATGAATGTCTTGGGATGTTTAGACACCCCCTCGCATGGTAACTACATCTTAAATGGTAAGGATGTAAGTAGTATGACGGACAATCAATTGGCCGAAGTGCGTAACAAGGAGATTGGATTTGTTTTTCAAACTTTCAATTTATTACCAAGAACTACGGCTTTAGACAATGTTGCACTGCCTTTGGTTTATGCAGGCTTTAACAAAGCTGCGAGACACGAGCGTGCTTCCGAGGTGTTGGAGAAAGTGGGCTTGGGCGACCGTATGGACCACCAACCAAACCAACTATCGGGAGGGCAAAGACAAAGGGTTGCTGTTGGCAGAGCCTTGGTAAATAATCCTTCTATTATTTTGGCCGATGAGCCTACTGGAAACTTAGACTCCAAAACCTCTATAGAGATTATGGCTTTGTTTGACGAAATCCATAAGGCTGGTAATACCGTAATTCTCGTAACTCACGAAGAGCAAATAGCTTTACATGCACATAGAATTATTCGTTTAAGGGATGGTGTGGTAGAAACAGACGAGGTGAATAATAATAGAACAGAATTTTAATGAAAATTTATACGAAAACGGGCGATAAAGGCACCACAGCTTTGATAGGCGGAACACGTGTACCGAAACACCATATTCGCATCGAAGCTTATGGCACCACAGACGAACTGAACTCTTATATAGGGTTGATTCGCGACCAAGAAATTAAGGAAGACTACAAGACGCTGTTAATCGAAATACAAGACCGTTTATTTACCATTGGCTCTTCTTTAGCTTCTGATCCTGAAAAATCTAAAATGAAGATTCCCGATCTTTTGGATACGGACATAGAATTGCTAGAAAAGGAAATGGATAAAATGAACGAGCAATTGCCAGAGATACGCTCTTTTGTATTGCCAGGAGGGCATACCACTGTTTCTTTCTGCCATATTGCCAGATGTACTTGTCGAAGAGCAGAACGACTTTCCACAGCACTTTCTGAAGAGAGTTTTGTTGATGAAAAAGTGATTCGCTACCTAAATCGACTTTCCGACTATTTATTTGTGTTATCTAGAGCCTTGACTTCCGATTTAAATGCAAAAGAAATCGCTTGGAAACCGCGCATGGCTTAATCATTTTAAGTATTCCATTATTTACTTGCATTTGCAGCCAAAAAAATTACATTTGCACAAAAATTAATATAAATGTACTGGACACTAGAACTAGCCTCTTATTTAAGTGATGCTCCTTGGCCTGCTTCAAAGGACGAATTGATTGATTACGCTATTCGTACCGGTGCGCCACTTGAAGTTGTTGAGAACCTGCAGTCTATAGAAGACGAGGATGACAACTACGAATCGATTGAAGAAATTTGGCCTGACTATCCTACAGAGGAAGATTTCCTTTGGAACGAAGATGAATATTAAAAAAAGCCCCGTAATCGGGGCTTTTTTCATTGGCACATTTTTCGCTTAATACAGTTCTCTATTTAGCAATAATGCTATTTTTGTTAGCCCAAATCTAACAGGTAAGATTCCCATTATATGAGCATAATAAATACGGTTATCAGCAAAATGTTTGGAGGCAGCAAAGCCGACAGAGACATGAACGAGCTGCAGCCTTACGTTTCGCAGGTACGTGAAATATATCCAACTTTAAATACTATTTCTGACAACGATTTACGCCTTAAAACGCAAGAATTTAAGCAGCGTATAGCAGCTGCTGTTGCAACAGAAACTGCAGAAATTGAAACGCTAAAAGCGAAATCGAACGAAGCAAGTACCGAAGTTGACGAAAAAGAGCTGATTTACAGTCAAATTGACAGCTTAGAGACTCTTATCTACGAGAAAACGGAAGTATGCCTTGGCGAAATTTTGCCTGAGGCTTTTGCTGTTATCAAAGAAACTGCTAAACGACTAACAGAGAACAAGCAACTTAAAGTAACAGCTACAGAGATTGATTTCGAAATGGCAGAAACCAAACCTCATGTAACCATTGATGGTGACGATGCTATTTGGGATTACAAATGGGATGCTGCCGGAAACGCTGTTATCTGGAACATGATACATTACGATGTACAGTTGATTGGTGGTGCTGTTTTACATCAAGGTAAAATTGCAGAGATGCAGACGGGTGAAGGTAAAACCTTAGTAGCAACACTTCCTGTCTACTTAAACGCACTTACGGGTAAAGGAGTACACGTTGTAACGGTGAATGATTACCTCGCAAAACGTGATGCCGAATGGAATGCTCCTTTGTTCCAGTTTCATGGGTTACGAGTAGATTGTATCGACAATCACCAACCGAATTCTGACGAAAGAAGAAAAGCCTATTTATCCGATATCACCTACGGAACGAATAACGAATTTGGTTTCGATTACTTGCGTGATAACATGGCGCGTAATCCTATCGAATTGGTACAGCGCAAGCACAACTATGCTATTGTAGATGAGGTAGATTCTGTATTGGTAGATGATGCCCGTACACCCTTAATAATCTCTGGCCCTGTACCACAAGGCGATAAGCACGAATTTAATGATCTTAAACCTCGTGTAGATAAATTGGTTGGCGAACAACGTAAATTATTGACAGGAGTATTGGCTGAAGCAAAAAAGAAAATTGCTGCTGGTGAAGACAAAGATGGTGGACTTTTGTTACTAAGAGTTTTTCGTGGATTGCCAAGAAACAAAGCATTGATTAAGTTTTTGAGTGAGCAAGGTGTTAAGGCATTATTGCAAAAAACCGAGAACCACTACATGCAAGACAATTCTCGCGAAATGCACAAGGTTGATGCAGAATTGTATTTTGTAATTGACGAGAAACAAAACAGTATAGAGCTTACAGACCTAGGAATTGAACTCATTACCGGTTCTGGCGAAGATCCAGATTTCTATATCATGCCTGATGTATCGATTGCATTGAATGCTATTGAAACTTCTGAGGACCAGACCAAGGTTAAAGCAGCGCAAAAAGAACAATTGATGCGCGATTTCTCTATAAAGAGCGAGCGTATTCATACCATGAACCAATTGCTAAAAGCATACACCTTATTCGAAAAGGATACTGAGTATGTAGTGATGGACAACAAGGTAAAAATTGTGGATGAGCAAACGGGCCGTATCATGGACGGAAGACGTTACTCTGATGGTTTGCACCAAGCCATTGAAGCGAAAGAAAATGTAAAAATAGAAGCAGCGTCTCAGACCATGGCTTCTATTACTTTGCAAAACTACTTCCGTATGTACAAAAAGCTTGCTGGTATGACCGGTACGGCAGAAACGGAAGCAGGAGAATTGTGGGACATCTACAAACTAGATGTAGTGGCTATACCTACCAACAGACCCATTACTAGAAAAGACGAACAAGATTTTGTCTTTAAAACCAATCGCGAAAAATACAATGCCGTAATAGAAGAGGTAGCAAGACTTACAGAAGCAGGGAGACCCGTTTTGGTAGGTACTACAAGTGTTGATATTTCTGAACTTTTGAGTAGAACACTTAAAATCAGAAACATCAAGCACAATGTACTGAATGCGAAATTGCACCAACGCGAAGCAGAAATTGTTGCCGAAGCAGGTAATGCTGGTACCGTAACTATTGCTACCAACATGGCTGGTCGTGGTACCGATATTAAATTGTCTGACGAAGTAAAAGCAGCAGGTGGTTTAGCAATTGTTGGTACCGAGCGTCACGATTCTCGAAGAGTAGACAGACAGTTAAGAGGTCGTTCTGGTCGTCAAGGTGATCCAGGATCTTCTCAATTCTTTGTGTCATTAGAAGACAATTTAATGCGTTTGTTTGGCTCTGATCGTATTGCCAAGCTGATGGATAGAATGGGAATTGAAGAGGGCGAAGTAATTCAACACTCTATGGTTTCTAAATCTATAGAACGTGCACAGAAAAAGGTTGAGGAAAACAACTTTGGTATCCGTAAGCGTTTGTTAGAATATGATGATGTGATGAATGCGCAGCGTGAAGTAATTTACAAGCGTAGACACCATGCATTGTTTGGAGACCGTCTTTCTGTAGATATCTCGAACATGGTCTACGATACCTTAGAAACTTTGGTTACCGGTTTCCACGATACGAAAGATTACAATGGCTTAAAATTGGACTTGTTCCGCATCTTTGCTGTTGATACCCAGATTACAGAAGCACACTTTAATGGCGAAAAGCTAGAGGTTATTCTTCCTGAGTTGTACCAAGAAATTATGGGTGCATACCAAGGGAAAATGGATAATATTGCAAGAGCAGCATATCCTGTAATCAAAGATGTGTTCGAAAACCAAGGTGCTACCTACGAAAACATTGTTGTTCCGTTTACCGATGGAATCAAATCGATGCAAGTAGTAACCAACTTGAAAAAAGCTTACGAATCGGAAGGTTTAGACCTTACCCGTTCTTTCGAAAAGAATATTACCCTTGCCATTATCGACCAAGCTTGGAAAGAGCACTTGCGCGAAATGGATAGTTTAAAGCAATCTGTACAGGGTGCCGTTTACGAGCAAAAAGATCCCTTGTTGATTTACAAATTCGAGTCTTTCGAATTGTTCAAAACCATGATCAACGACATCAACAAAGACATTGTTTCTTTCTTGTTCAAAGCAAATCTTCCAGCGCCAGACCAAAGTCAGGTAAAAGAAGCAGGAGCACCACAAAAGCAAGAACGTTTACAAACAAGTCGTCCGGGTGCTGAACCTGCAAGAGCAAACAATCCTGCACAGCAAGCACAAAGACAAGCGCCACCAAAACAAATGCCTGTACATGCAGAAGTGCGTATAGGTAGAAACGACAAGGTAGAAATCATCAACCCTCAAACTTTAGAGCGTAAGTCTATGAAGTTTAAACAGGCCGAACCTTTGTTACAAACGGGACAGTGGAAGATCTTAAATCCTCAAAACTCTTAATTATGGGTATTCAAACAGCAGAGCGTGTATCCCACCAAGATCAGTCGGACAACTACGTATACCAAAGATCCATTTTAGCTTATTTAGAGGCTGCTAAAATCGTTTCTGGCGATGTGTTGGAGATTGGTACAGGTAGTGGTTATGGTGTTGAGGTTATTTCTCCGAAAGCAGAAAAATTTACAACCATCGATAAATTCGAATGTGATGTAGATTTAAGCCAATACCAGAATGTGGAGTTCAAACAGATGAACGTTCCTCCTTTTGCTGGATTGGAAGACAATACCTACGATTTTGTAATTACCTTTCAGGTAATAGAGCATATCCAAGACGACAATGCCTACGTTAGTGAAATACACCGTGTGTTAAAACCTGGTGGAAAACTGATTGTTACCACTCCCAACATCAAGGCTACCATTACGCGTAACCCTTGGCACATCCGCGAATACACCATTACCGAACTGAAAGATGTATTACTGAAGAAATTTAAGGCAGTAGATACCTTAGGTGTTTTTGGTAATGATACCGTGATGGCCTACTACAACGAGAATAAAAAATCCGTTGCTAAGATTACCCGTTGGGATATCTTCAACCTGCAATACCGCCTACCTCGTTGGATGCTACAAGTGCCTTACGATATCTTGAACAGAAGAAACCGTAAAAAACTATTGGCAGAAAACACCGACCTAACAGCTAACATCACCACCGAAGATTACAGTATCTCGGAAGCCAAAGATGCTTGTTTCGATCTGTTTTATATTGCGGAGAAATAAGAGTAATTCGCTTTAACACCTACATCCCGTTTCGGTTTTCCGAAGCGGGATTTTTTTTTGTTTAAAACAACAACTTAGAGTTATGGATATCAGAAGAAAACCAATTCTTTGATTTGGATGGCTCTATACGATATCACACTCTGCATTTCAAGATTTTTCGAAATAATTCCTTTATGATATCGAGCAATTAACGAAAGATAGAAACCAAAACGTAACTAAAACTTAGGTATAACACAAAACAACTCTTTACAAAAAGAATAAAATATTTCATTCATTTAAATAATAATACTTTTAATGAAAATTGTTTAATTGAAGAAACATGTTAATAGATAAATAAAATGAACCTAATTAATAGACACAAAGAGTTATTTATAGCAAGTTTTGTGGTTTTTTGCATAATTTTCTATTGTTTAATCTATACCGTTGATAGCACAATTGTATTTGGCTTATTGGGTGTGGTATTATCATTTTATTTCGGGTCAATTAAACAAACCGCTGATAACGATAAGTTATTCAAAGAGCTTTTTCAAGAGTTTAATTCACGATATGATAAAACATTTAATGATTTGATTAATGAATTAAGAAAAGATACTAGCAGGGAATTAAATAGGGCTGATGAAAATTTAGTAATTGATTATTTTAACCTTTGCGCTGAAGAATATCTTTGGAGAAGTAAAAATCGAATTCCAAAAAAAGTGTGGGTGGCCTGGAAAGCTGGAATTTTGGGAAACTTGGAAATTATCCAAATAAAGAAATTGTACGAGGAACAAATTAAGATTAAATGGGTTAAAGAATCCTATTATGGTCTTGTTGAGGAGTTGGATTTTCAAACTTTATAAAACACTAAATTTTCTTTACTACTAATTGAAAAACTAATAACCCTTTATGAAAAATATAAAGTTTTGCTGTGCATTAATATTCCTATCAGGCTTATTAAGTTCTTGTGACAATTCTAATTTATTTCTAAATGTAAATTTCAACTATTTAAGTAAGAATGAAGAGATTCAAAAGCTAATTGAAAAAGGGGAAATATATTATGAAATAGATAACAATGACACTACTTACTATAAACATATAAATATCAATGGAGTTGCTTATAAAGTAAAGGTAAAGTTTAACCCACAAATCATAAATAGTGGGCCAATTATAAGTTACGTTTATGATTTTGCAACAATTGAGTTCAGAAATACAGGCAATGATACAGGTGAAGGGTATTTTAATAACCACGAAGTTTTTCCATATTCTAAGTTCTATGTTTTGAAAGAATTTTTGGACGACAAACTGAATTATGGAATACCCAAAACACCAGTCAATTCTGTTTATGATACAAGCTATTCCTATTTCACAGAAAAGTATGATATCGAACTAGAACGAGGTTTGGATTGGTATGAGCCTTCTATAAAATATCCTGTTTACCAAGAAGCTAACCTATATTTCTATTCTAAAGATTTTAATATGCGATTTGAGCAGGCGAAGAAAAGAAGAAAAAATACAATTACCCCGCCCGAAGTTGTTTCAATTAAATTTGCCCCCCCTAAGTATGTTTATGACTATTCTTCTGAATTCAAAAAAGATTATTATGGACACAACCCAGCCCCTACACGAATTTCATTTAAGGCTAATTCCCATAACTATAATTTTATTAGTGGTGTACTTTTCAAAAGTGACATTATTGAATGCCGAGGGGTTTTAGCTGTATTAGACAACTTTAATGATACTATATTTAAAGAATCTTTAGATTACCATTTTATAAAACCCCTAGAAGCAGATATTTCTTCTACCGTTGAAATTATTCGCGAAAGTGATTTCAACGAATATTCAATTAACAATCCAAAATATGTATGGACTGAAATGGCAAAAACTAAAAAACAACTAAAGACAGTCTTCACTCCTACAGCAATAGTATTTAGGAATGGTGAAGTCTTGAGATAACCCCCCTCTGAGCGCTGGCTCTGTCTACGCTTCCATATCATTTGCATCTCTGCTGCGGAAAAATCCTAGAAAAAAAATAATGCCACCTCTACGAGGTTTTCCTTTCTATTGTTGCTCTTAGCAACAATACTTTCGTTCTGATGGAACTATAACTCATCAGCTCGCGCGGATCTGTCTAATCCAATGATGTTAATGCGTGCCAATGCAAACATTTAATTTAACCTTTAGACCATCGAAAAAAAATTGAACTGATCCAAAAAAGATTCACACATATAGGATGACAATTATCAATTTATATTGGCTTTAATTAATTATACTTTTACCAGATTATGACAACATTAAGATTAGGCGGGGTTCCAGAGCATTTTAATTTACCAATTCATTTAGCAAATGAAAATGGCGATTTTAGAAAGGCTGGAATAGAAATAGAATGGACAAATTTTAGTGGCGGAACTGGTGAAATGACCAAAGCCTTACGCAGTAATGAAATTGACGTATGTGTTTTGTTGACAGAAGGCGTAATCCTGGATATTATCAATGGAAACCCCTCAAAAATCATTAGCGAGTATGTATCAACTCCCTTATGTTGGGGAATACATACCAGTGTAAACAATCCTATAAACGAATACAGCCAAATATATAGTAAGCAATACGCTATAAGCAGAAAAGGCTCTGGTTCTCATTTAATGGCTCAAATTG
>JBLHRE010000073.1:0-8923 GCA_047625765.1 Flavobacteriales bacterium | reverse complement strand
CTCTCTGTGAACGGTTGAACGCTTCAATATCGGGTTGAATTTCTTCAATTCAATACGATCAGGAGTGTTTTTCTTATTCTTAGTCGTGATGTAACGAGATGTTCCTCGCATACCAGTTTCTTTATGCTCAGTACACTCAAGGATAACCTGTACTCTATTTCCTTTCTTTGCCATCGTTTATCGTTTTTGCGGGTGCAAATATAATACTATATCAAAAACCAAACAAGATATTTGTGGTTTTCGAACACCTTTTTTAAATGCTTCGGCAAAAGTAAGCTTTCTCTCAACACAATAAAGCCTTTAGCGTAAAACAATTTTAGTTATTTGCTCTTCGCTTCCAGATTGGCTCAACAACTTTACAAAATATACTCCTGCAGGCAATTCATTAACATCTATTCGCTGACCACTTGAGAAGTTTGATTTGGATTTTACGACCCTTCCTAAAGCATCAAATAACAAAAAGTTAAACTGCTCATTTATCTCTGACACCAAATAAATTCCACCTTCATATGCATAAACCAATTGATTGTTTGAAAAGGATTGTATTCCTATTCCATTGGATTTCTCTACAAGCAATTCGAATCGATCTTCGTACACTCCTTCTGCCAACATTACTTGATAGCCCTCTACTAACAAGTCAGTAACCTTATCTTCTTGCTTGTCTTTTAAATAAACTTGAGTACCCAAATCAATATTTACAGACTCTAAAGTAAATTCTAAAAGCTCGGAAACACCTAATTCTAACCCAAGAGGAATCGTATAATAGGCTGGTAAAGTGGAATAGGCCTGGATGGCAAAATGATCATCCTCTTGCCCTTTCATAAAAGAATAAAGCGACACATTGGGATTATCACCTAGCTTCTTTGAGTCTAAATTCAAATCCTTTCCACTTGTACCATCTGGATGAAACCCGATTAATGTTTGTGAACCGTATTTAGCATCTAAAGATTGAATATTTAAATACAAACGCTCGTTCGAATTAACACGAAAGAACTGGCTATTATTTCCTCCAACTCTCATAGTATTATTAAATTGGATAATCCCTGACCCTAAACCCAATGAGCCGGCATCTACAAAGAAGCCTTGACATGCTCCAATATAATCTACATCTGTAAGCCCAGAATTCCCCCCAGATGCGCCTAAAGAATTTGCAACAATGTAATCAGCTCTAAAGTTCTCTCCATCAGCATCATCCCATAAATAAACTTCACCAATTAGAGCATTGTCTATCAAAAACACATCCAAATCTATAGACGATGGATAAGGATTACCTGTAAGCACATAATAACTTCCATCAGCCAAGGCATCAATGTTAATATCCAAGTTAAGATCTCCATTATACGCTTCACCTATAAAACTTCGAGTAGGCGTGCCGTTGTCCCCTTCGATAGGGGTAATTGCATATCCCATAGCAAGCTTCAGAGTATCATTAGGGTCTACTAAGGTCCATCCAGTATTATTTCCAGTAGTGTCGTCATTTTGAGCCGTGTCATCAAAAGAATACATGTCGTTAGAGTCCACATCAGGACCAAGGAAACTCAAATACACATCTCTAAAAGTTTCATCAGCCACTGGACTCGACCAGTAATTATACACCCTATCATTCGTATTGCCATTTCGTTGAAAATTCACATCCCCAATAATAGCAGATGAGTCTCCCTGAATAATTGAGGATCCATCTTTTAAAACCACAGGGCTATTGGTTGTAAGGGTTGACATCACTCCTAATGTCAAGGTCCCGTAAACGACCAAACGCCCTAAACCTTCTACATTTAAGGTGTTACCGTTTAGATTCAAATTATTAACTACGACAAGCGATGAAATAGTTACCGCGTGCGGTAATGCACGAACAGGTATTTCAACATCTACACGATTGCCTGGCAAAATATTTCCAACCCAGTTTGTAGGGGTCTCCCAGATCGATCCAGTACCTAGTAAACCACCAGAAAACTCTACTTGTGCTTCGGTTGAAATTAAAAATCCCAACCCGATAAATAACAGACATGCCTTTTTCATAATTTCCATTTTTTAGACAATTTCCAAAATAAAGACTAAGTAAACTGCGAGTCTATCAACAGTTACAGGGATATAGCCTTTCTTGAAACATATAATCCAAAGACTATTCCATTGTTAAGCGAAAATTATAATGAAATCTGAAGCCCATCAGAGGCTAAAGAAATATGAGAAGGTAATTCTTGTGTTACATCATCGTGTGTTCCCAACTGATGACTGATGTGTGTTAGGTAAGTATGTTTTGGCTTCAGCTCATTAACTAAGGCAATAGCTTCATCCAATGTAAAATGCGAAATGTGTTTTTCTCTTCTTAAGGCGTTTAGCACCAAGACATCCAAACCCCGAAGCTTCTTTTTATTTTCCTCGGATATGAAGTTCGCATCAGTGACGTAAGCAAAGTCATCTACCCTAAATGCTAGTACAGGCAATTTATAATGCATTACTTCAATGGCATTAAATCCCATATTAGCTACTGTAAAACGAGAACCCTCTTTAATATCGTTTATCCTTACCTCTGGCACTCCAGGATATTTATATTCTGCAAAAACATACGGGAATTCGCGATTCAAAGCCTCGACAACATCGCTATTGCAATACAAATCCATATGCCTCTGCTGGATGAAATTGAAAGCTCTTATATCATCCATTCCAGCAATATGGTCCTTGTGCTCGTGAGTATAAACAACAGCTTCTAAATTCTGCACATTGTTTGCTAACATTTGTTGCCTAAAATCCGGTCCAGTATCAATAACTATATTTTTGCCATCTGTACTTGTTAACATCACAGAAGAGCGCAATCGCTTATCTGATATATTTTCTGACAAACAAACTTCACACGAACATGCAATGACAGGTACTCCTTGAGAGGTTCCCGTTCCTAAAAATGTAACTTTTGATAGATTTTTCACTGTGTAAATGTAACAATGAAAATCTGTATTAAAAATCAAACTTTGTACTTGTTTTGCCTATTTAGTCAGCGTACTTTTGCTAAGAATTAATTAGCACCAATATAATGGACCAAGTTGTTCTAACACCTGGACAAAAGGCATTACGAATAAATCTAGACCCTAGTATTTACGGGACCTTTGCCGAAATTGGTGCAGGCCAAGAAGTTGTACGATGGTTTTTTAGAGCAGGTGGAGCGTCTGGCACTGTTGCCAAAGCTATGTCTGCTTATGACAAAGATTTTAGCGATGCCATTTACGGCCCTGAAGAAAAAGACCGATACGTTTGTGAAAGCCGACTTCACAAAATGTTGGATCACGAATATGGTCTAATCGAAGAAAGATTAGATAATGAAGTCCATTCTAACACGAGATACTTCGCTTTTGCAGATACCATTACCACCATTAACTTTAAAAAAACGTTTAAAGGCCATGGTTGGATAGGATTTCGATTTCAACATGAAGCAGGATCAGAACCTAGCGAAGTATTTCTTCATATTAAATTGCTTGAAAACGATGCTAAACTTCAGCAAGAGACCATTGGTGTTTTAGGTGTTAATTTAATTTATGGTTGCTTTAATTTAAGTGAACATCCAAAAATATTGATTGACAGTCTTTATGACGAATTGCATACCGACCAAATAGAAATTGATATGCTTAACATGTCGGGGCCAGCATTCGAAGATGTAGACAACCGCTTGCTTAGTTTGTATTTGGTTAAAAATGGAATGACCCATGCTGTAATTTTTGGCCCTGATGGCAAAAACGTACAGCCCTCTGACATTCTATACAAAAAGAACATCCTAGCCATAAGAGGTAGCTTTAGACCAGTTACCAAAGTCAATATTGATATGATAAAAACGGGATACGCCCGTTTTATTCAAGAAAACAAAGTAGACAAAGACAACCTTCAAGTCTTATTTGAGATCACCCTTAGTAATTTAAAAGCCGAAGGTGACATTGATGAACAAGATTTCCTAGATCGTGCAGACATCCTTTGTTCTTTAGGTCAAACTGTGCTTATTTCTAATTATCAAGAATATTATACGCTTATTGATTACATATCCGATTTCACCAAGAAACGCATGGGTATTATTATAGGTGTAAATAACTTGTTGGATATTTTTGATGAAAAATATTACCGCCATTTAAAGGGAGGAATTCTTGAAGCATTTGGAATATTGCTTACGCACGATCTTAAAATATACCTATATCCTTATCATAAGGAGGATGGAACTCTGCTTAACAGCGAGAACATTCCTATCCACCCAAGATTAAAGCCTCTGTATGATTATTTGGTGGAGAATAAAAGAATTTTAGACATAGAAGACTACAACCCTAACGTTTTGGATATATTTTCTAGAAAAGCGCTGAAAATGATTAAAACTGGGAAACCAGGCTGGGAAAACATGGTTCCAGCATACGTAGATAATATCATTAAAGAAAATGCATTGTTTGGGTATATTCCTCAAAAATCTACTGTTGAAGTTAAGAATTAACCCTTCGTTTTTGGTGAGAATTTCTCTAATAAATCTTTAGGTCTAATTGTCTTTTTCTAAAATAGCCATTACAATTTGGGCATATTTTATTGAGGAAAACCGTTTACGATAGTTTCACAAAACGCACACTCAAACGAACAAATCATTGATTTCTCACTTTCAGGAGGCAATTTTTTATGACACTTTTCGCAGTCTGATCATAATTATAACATCTTACAATTTTAGTTTAAAACACAAAAAGGGCTGTTTCGATTTTATCGAAACAGCCCTTTTTAGAATTAGAAATATAATTCCTATTTCTTAACGAATTGCTTTTTAGCTATTCCATCAGTAGTACTAACCTCAGCGATATAAATTCCTGTAGCAAAATTAGAAACATCTAATTGAGAAGATGGATTTAACTCAGACATCACCAATTTACCAGTTGCGTCATAAATATTCAACCTTTCTACTTTAGCTGTTTCAGAAACTACGTTTAATACATCGGTTGCTGGAATAGGGAAAATTGAAATTTTAGTTTCATTTAACTCTGCAATTCCAACCATACTTCCAGCATCATGAATTTGGAAAATCAATCCTGTTTGAGTTGATCCCAGATCGGTAAATGTTGTCCAGTCAGTTGCTCCTATACTAAAATAATCATCAACATCAATTAACATTGCCTCTTGACCTATTGTCGCAGTTGTTTGAGTATACCAATTCCATCTACTTGCAGAAGGACTATCTCCATAAACACTCAACCAATACGTTCCTTCAGTTAACCATGTATCTTGAATTCTTATAGTTAGAAGTGTATCAATAGTTGGTGTAGGCACTCCTCCATTATCTAAGGTAATTACTTCCGAATAAATTGGATCTCCAATAGGACCTAGACTATCCGCATAAAATTCTACCGTAACTTTGGTCATAGGCTTACCTTCACTAGCGCTTCTAAAACCAGCAACGCTTATACCACTAACCATCCAACCAGCGGCTGGAACTGTGAAATCATCCGCAGATTTAACAGTTGAAGAAGCATCTGTCATAGTTGCACTTATCATCCCTAAGGTTCCTTTACCTGATGTTTGATCGTAAAGTTGTGCAGTAGCAGTAAGTGCAAAAGCAGAAAGCATTGCACATGATAGTAATGTTTTTTTCATAAAAGAGTTTTTTAAATATGATTAACAGCGCTCAAGGTATTTAAATATTTTGACTTTCTATTATCCTCTAAATAATGTTTCACTCACACTCCTTATGTTCTTATGAATTTGGGTTATGGCACAAAAAAAAGGCTCTCTTGGTTAAACCAAGAGAGCCTTTTAAATGTAATTCTAACTGAATTAAGCCTGTATACTTTCGTAAGATGCGTTAATAAAAGCATCTAACTTTTCGCCTTTCAACAATCCATTTTCTAGCAATGCTAAATCCAAACCTCTGCTAAAAATTTCTTTTTGCTTGGCTTCGTCAGCATTTAAAAGTTCGGTGAACAATTTATTGTTGGTATTTGCAACTACAGAATAGCTATCAGGTAATTCACCAAAAGCCATCATTCCGCCTCCACCACCAGAACTATTCATTTCTTTCATTCTTCGCATAAACTCGCTCTGTGTAACCATAAATGGTTTATCATCTTCAGACAAGTTTTCAAATTGAACGGTATATGATTTAGAAGGTAAAATAGCTTCGATAATTGGCTTGATTTTATCTTTATCAGCATCGGTTAATAAAGAAGGCATTTCTTCTGTCTTCTTTATTAAGTTACCCAATGCATCCGCATCAATTCTAGAGAAAGTCATTTTCTCGTTTTGCTGCTCTAATTTACCAATAAGGTGACTACATATTGGGCTATTTAATACCACTACTTGGTATCCTTTTGCTGTTGCAGCTTGAATTTTAGAATATTGACTTTCTGCATCGTTGGTATACAACATAACCAAATTACCATCCTTATCTGTCTGGTTTTCTTTGGTTAATTCTTTCAATTCATCAAAGGTGTGGAACTTACCATCTGTTGTTGGGAACAACGCAAATTTCTGAGCTTTTTCGTAAAACTTTTCATCAGACAACATTCCGTACTCGATAATTACCTTAATGTCTTCCCACTTCTCTTCGAATGCAGTACGATCGGCTTTGAATAATTCAGCCAATTTATCAGCAACCTTTTTAGTAATGTGGTTAGATATCTTCTTTACATTCCCATCGCTCTGTAAGTAAGAACGAGAAACGTTTAAGGGAATATCCGGAGAATCAATCACACCTTTTAAGAAGGTCAAAAACTCAGGAACAACTCCTTCCAAGTTGTCTGTTACATATACTTGGTTGCTATACAATTGAACTTTATCCTTTTGGATGTCCATTTGCTTACTCAACTTTGGGAAATACAACACTCCTGTCAAGTTGAAAGGATAATCCACATTCAAGTGAATATGAAACATTGGATCTTCAAAGTTCATTGGATACAACTCTCTGTAGAACTTGTTATAATCCTCGTCTTTTAAATCAGTTGGAGATTTTGTCCAAGCTGGATTTGGGTTATTGATGATGTTATCGACAGTTAATTTTGTCTCTTTTTTATCATCTCCTTCGCCTTCAGTCTTAGTTTCTTCTTTAGTACCGAATTTAATTTCGATAGGTAAGAATTTACAGTACTTGTTTAATAAAGTGCCAATACGACCGTCTTCTAAAAACTCGGTAGAATCATCAGCGATATGTAATACGATATCTGTTCCTCTAGTTTCTTTTTCAGTTTCCTCTAAAGAAAATGCTGGACTTCCATCACATTCCCATCTTACTGCAGGAGTATCTTTAAAAGACTTGGTGAAAATTTCAACACGTTCAGAAACCATAAAAGCAGAATAGAATCCTAGTCCAAAGTGACCAATAATTCCAGTTACATCATCTTTTTCCTCGTACTTTTTCACGAACTCTTCAGCTCCAGAAAATGCAATTTGATTGATATATTTCTCAACCTCTTCCGAAGTCATTCCAAGACCATTATCCGAAATGGTTAAAGTCTTTGCTTCCTTGTCTATCTTCACTTCAACACGTAAATCACCTAGGTCACCAGTATGCTCACCCATAGCGGTAAGTTTTTTCAACTTGGTGTTAGCATCTACTGCGTTCGAAACTAATTCTCTCAAGAAAATCTCATGATCTGAGTACAAGAATTTCTTAATAATTGGAAAAATGTTATCTGCTGTAACATTGATCTGTCCTGTTGCCATAATTATGTGTGTTTTGTGATATAATATTTACAACCAGCCAATGGTCAAAGGATATGCCAAGGCATTTATTCTGTCAAGTTGACACCTTAGCTATTTTTTTTCAGCAATTCTATATACCAAAAGCCCAAAGTGTCACCCACTTTGGTACAATCTGCAGTATTTAATTTGAGAGGTTTATAAACCTTCTTACCAACAACATGTGCAATAGGAGTTTTAAAAATAGGTCCTTCGAAGCAGAAAGTATGGAACTCACCATTTTCTCCACAAGTGTCAACTTTTTCTGGTAAATCTTTCAAAAAGGATTCGTCAAATAATCTACCTACAAAGGATTCGTTGAGCTGAGCATCATTAATACAGCAGATTCTGGTTTTAAAACCCTCAGCAATAAATTCTTTTGCAAGATCAGTGGTGTCTAGTAACCAAAGCGGATAAATTCCTTTCAACTTGTGTTTGGCAAGAAAATCGTCTCTATATTCTTTCAAATCTTCTAAGAAGATATCTCCAAAAACAATTTGATCTACCCCTTCTGACTTAAGTTCTTGATACATTTCTGACAAAACTTCTTCGTAAGCTAAATTGGTAGCTGTTTCTGGCATCCACATCTTTTTTAGCGGAATACCAATTGAAGAAGCTTGCATATCCAAAAGATCCTCATGAACACCATGCATGGATATGCGTTTGAATTTAACGCTTAGCGTACAAACCAAATAGACAATTTCAATGGTTGGGTCCTGCAAGCATTTATACAAAGCCAAAGCTGAGTCCTTTCCACCACTCCAAAAAAAAGCAGATTTAATCTTTGACATATTCGGCTTTCAATTTTCTAATATCAAACATCAATTGATTTACTTCTTCTTTGGATGTACCATCGTAAAAACCTCTCAATCGCTTCTCTTTATCAACCAATACAAAATTCTCGGTATGGATAAAATCTTCTTTACCCCCATCACCAGAAGTTGTTACCGCAAAATAACTTTTACGGGCAAGCTCATAAATTTGCTTTTTTTCGCCTGTCAACAGATGCCATTTTTCGCTATCAATTCTGTTTTCTCTAGCATATTTCGCAAGCACTTCAACCGTGTCGTGATTTGGGAAAACAGAATGAGACAGCAATAATATCTCAGCATCGTTTTTGAATTGTTCTTGAACGCGATAGAACTGTTCCGTCATTCTTGGGCAAAGATTAGGACAAGTAGTAAAGAAAAAATCAACTACATAAATTTTCCCTTCGGTGATGGCTTCAGTAATGGTATCTCCATTTTGA
>JBLHRE010000072.1:0-8994 GCA_047625765.1 Flavobacteriales bacterium | reverse complement strand
ATTTGAAGAAGACTTGCAATAAAGGCATGCCTTTGGGTTTGTTCAACTACTCCTGTTCTAGCATCCACCAAAATAATTGCCAAATTGGCTGTTGATGCTCCAGTAACCATATTACGAGTGTACTGTATATGCCCAGGTGTATCTGCTATTATAAACTTACGTTTTGGCGTAGCAAAATATCGGTATGCTACATCAATTGTAATTCCTTGTTCACGTTCCGCTCTTAATCCATCAGTAAGCAAAGCAAGGTTTACATGCTCATCACCCTTCATTTTACTAGTACGCTCAATCGCTTCGTACTGATCTTCGAAAATCGATTTGCTATCATATAACAAACGCCCAATCAATGTGCTTTTTCCATCGTCTACACTACCTGCGGTAGTAAAACGCAGCAATTCCATGTCTAAATATCCGTTCTGATCCATTCTTTAAATATGAAACTAGAAACTAGAAAGATGAAATAATGGTCATCAATCAGGGTTTCAGTATTATTTATTTTTCTTCACTATTGAAACAAAAATAGAGGTCAATTCACTTGCTTCTTGATGCAACAATAGTAATTCTTCTTTGTTTAATTTTTTAGCTTCGGAGGTTTCCTGTAGAAGTTCTATCCAAAATCCACATTCATCAGCTTCTTCAATCACAATCCCAAGCTTTGCAACAAATTCTCTGTTTGAACGTCCTCGAAAAGCAGCTCTAGTATTCGCGCCAACAGACATGCCACTTCGAATCAATTGCCTCCCAATTTCTCGGTCAGCAACATTGTTATCTAAAGATTTTACTAAACGAATAATCCTTAATGAGAAGCTTTTGGTTCTGTCCTTTAAATCACTATTCCCAGTTTCCACTTTATTTTTTTTGGTTATTTTTCTAGTTTTTCTCTTCCTCTTCCTCTTCCTCTTTCTAGTTTCTAGTTTCCTCTTTCATCTTTCTCTCTTTCCACTTTCTCGTTTCCCTTGCCTGTTTCTAGTTTCTTCCTTCAGCTTTCCTCTTTCTAGTTTCTCTTCTCCTCTTTCTGTTTCTTCGCTTGTAAGCGTTTAATTAATCATTAATAAATAACAATTAATCATTAAAAATACCCAGCTTTTTTTCTGTCTTCCATCGCTGCTTCCGAGCGCTTATCGTCTGATCTACCACCTCTTTCGGTAATACGTGTTGATGCAACTTCTTCTATAATCTCTGCTAAATTGGAAGCTTCAGATGCTGCCGCTCCAGTACAGGTCATATCTCCAATAGTTCTAAAACGAACAATTTGTTTTTTCGGTGTTTCGGTGTCTCTTAGTGTTAAGTAGTCGCTATTGGCAAGTAAAATGCCATCACGTTCTATAACTTCTCTTTCGTGTGCCATATACAAGGAGGGAATGTCAATGTTTTCCGCCAAAATATATTGCCAGATATCCATCTCCGTCCAGTTGCTAATAGGGAACACTCTAAAGTTTTCACCAAAATGTTTTTTCCCATTAAAAAGGTTCCACAATTCGGGTCTTTGATTTTTGGGGTCCCATTGTCCGAAATCATCTCTATGCGAAAAGAAACGTTCTTTAGCACGCGCTTTTTCTTCATCTCTTCTAGCACCACCCAAACAAGCGTCAAACTTGTATTCTTCTATCCCTTCTAGTAAGCTTATTGTTTGAATTCCATTGCGGCTTGCATTGGGTCCTTTCTCTTCGGTTGCAGCACCAGCATTGATGCTGTCTTGCACTAATTTTACAATTAAATTGGTGCTTGTTTTTTCCATTAACTCATCTCTAAATTGGATGGTTTCCGGAAAATTATGCCCCGTATCAATATGCATTAATGGAAATGGAACCTTTGCTGGATAGAATGCTTTTCTAGCCAAATGAAAAAGTACAATAGAATCTTTTCCTCCGGAAAACAACAATACAGGTTTTTCAAATTGAGAGGCAACCTCTCTAATAATGAAAATAGCCTCTGCTTCCAGTTCCTTTAAGTGTGTTAGTCTATATGAGCTCATCAAATATTATTTGAGGTGTGCAATTATATTTCGGTACAAGTTATCGGCTGTTTGCGCGATAGTTTGGTTTTCAGTTTTCAAGTCAATGAAGTTTTCTGTGGGAGCCTCGAAAGGAGCATCAATACCCGTAAAGTTTTTAATTTCACCTTTTCTAGCCTTGGCATACAATCCTTTTACATCTCTTTGTTCGCAAATAGCAATAGGCGTGTTTACAAAGACCTCAATAAAATCATTGGTTCCAACAATACTTTTGGCCTGTTCTCGAATTTCTTTTGTAGGGCTTACGAAGCAGCAAATAGTAATGACTCCAGAATCCATAAAAAGTTTAGCAACTTCTGCTATTCGTCTAATGTTCTCTATGCGGTCTTCTTCGCTAAAACCAAGGTTATTGTTGATGCCGGTTCTAATGTTGTCGCCATCCAATATATTCGTGAAAAAACCTTCTTGAAAGAGTTTTCTTTCGAAGGCATTGGCCACTGTTGTTTTGCCAGAACCAGATAGCCCAGTAAGCCAAATTACTTTGGATTTTTGTTTCAATAAAGCTTCTTTTTGATTTCGAGTAAGAAGCTGATCGAAAGTAGGATGTATGTTGTTTTCCTTCTTCATTTTTCAGCTTGCAAAACTAATCAAAAAGAAGGGTTTTATGAAACCGCTTAAAATTCCTTTTTATAGACTTTGGCTTAATGAGAGAATGGGCAAAAGTTCGCGGCAACATTGTGGTAATTGGTGTTGTTTGAGAGATCCAATTCTGTAGGAAAAAGAGTTGTGGAGAGGCTGAAATTATATTCGATATCTTTTTTAATAAATGTCAATTATAATAAATCTAGTTTAGATTTGATCTTTATAATATAAAGATATGGGGAGTACCAATAAAGTTGGGAGTATTTATACGAATGAAAATGGTGAATATTTGAGCAATAACCCAACGTGGCACACTGAGGATTCAGCGTGGAAAGCAAAGCAGACTCTTCAGATGCTCAGAAGGAATTCTATTCCTTCGTTATCTGTTGTGGAGGTCGGTTGTGGGGCGGGTGAAATATTAAATCAATTGCATCATAAAATGCCTGCAGAAACGACTTTTACAGGCTATGATATTTCTTCGGATGCAATACAATTGGCTAAGGAAAAAACAAAAGAGCGCTTGTCTTTTATTCATGATGATTTAACCCAACTAGAGCTTGAGGCAGACTTGCTACTTATGATGGATGTGTTTGAGCATGTTGATGATTATTTGGGGTTTTACGAGCTTGCAAGAGCAAAGCGAATTATACAATTTTCCACATTCCATTGGATATCACTATTCAAGCAATTCTTAGAAACATGTTAGTGCACGGGAGGGGGACAGTTGGCCATTTGCATTACTTTACAAAAGAAACAGCCTTGGCAACCTTAAGAGATTCGGGTTATGAAATTGTTGACTGGTTTTATACAGCAGGTGCATTGGATTTACCTAGAAAAACCTTTCTAGCTAAGTTGGCTTATTTCCCAAGGAAAATTCTCTTTTTGATTAACAAAGATTTTGCCGCAAAAACACTTGGAGGATTTTCCTTGCTAGTAATGGCTAAGTAAATATTTCAAGTCCTTACTTTTGTATGTTACTTGATGTAGTTGTTTAATCCTCTCTAAAGTAGAATTGTAAGTTGTTTTTAGTTCGATATGAATAATCGCTAATACAAAAATGAATTGTTGTATAAATTCTATCGAGTGGATTCTCTTGGCGGCAAGAGCTAAAAGGGCTTAAGTAGGTAGCCTTGTGCCCAGAGCCAGCAATTGAAAGAGCTTTATCTAAATTGTAAAATTAGTACTGATTAAGTCAGGGTCTTAGGGTTAAATAAATGGTTGCTAGAATGTTCGGTTTTGTGGTGGTGAAAGTTTCCGTGAAGAGAATAATAAAAAACAAAAGAAAGGCTATCAAAAAAAACATCCTTGAAGGAAAGCCCAACTTCATCTTATGAGTATTTTCAATTAGCAAAGAAATATTTTGATAATGAGGATTATTAAGCAGCCTCATAAAGAAACTAAAGGCCTAATTTATTCGGTTCACACAAAATCAGCGAATATTTACAAAATTAAATTGAGGCAAAATTCATATTAGAAAATGGAAAGTATCCCTTAATTATGCTATTTAGTAAGACTAAATAATAGGGCTTCAATAAAAAAATTTCCGTCTATAACGATTGCTTTCAAAGCGTTGGATGAAAATTATTAATAGTGTAAGTTTGCCTTAGACCAAAACGCTTAAAATGCAGGTACAAGAACTGTTAAAAGTAGCCGTTAAAGCGGCTGTTAAGGGTGGAATAGCCATTCGGAAAATATATGCCACCGATTTTGCTGTAGAGCAAAAGGAAGATCAGTCTCCATTGACTTTGGCAGATCAAGAATCGCATGACATTATTGTAGCCGATTTAGCGATTACTGCAATTCCTGTTCTTAGTGAAGAAGGGAAACATATGGATTTCGAAGAAAGAGCATCTTGGGCCAAATTGTGGGTGGTAGATCCATTAGATGGCACCAAAGAGTTTGTAAAAAGAAATGGTGAGTTTACAGTAAATGTAGCGCTTATCGAAAATGGTAGCCCAGTATTAGGGGTAGTTTATGTGCCTGTTTCAGGCGAATTATACTATGGTTGTGAAGGAATGGCTGCGGCTAAGATGAGTTCCGTAATGGAAGAAGTTGATATCGTTTGGGAGAAAGCAGAGCTAATGCCATTGGATGTTTATAAGGAAAGAGATGTTTTTGTTGCTGTTGGATCTCGTTCACATGCCTCAGCAGAAACACAGGCTTATTTTGATGTGTTGAATGAAGAGCATGGGCGCGTTCAGATATTATCAAAAGGAAGTTCATTAAAGTTGTGTATGGTAGCAGAAGGAGCTGCCGATGTGTATCCTAGATTTGCCCCAACAATGGAATGGGATACAGCAGCAGGACATGCGGTGTGTAAATATGCTGGATGTAATGTATTTCAGTACGATTCTAAAACCCCATTAACTTATAACAAAGAAAATTTGCTAAATCCATGGTTTTTGGTGGCAAGAGAAAGACTTGAGCATTAAAAATCATGAAATATTGGTTTGTACTTTATGTGAGATCGCGTTCTGAAAAGAAATTAAAAGAAGCTTTGGATAAAGATGGTTTACAATGTTACTTGCCATTAAGGGTAGATTATAGGAAATGGTCCGATAGAGTTAAAAAAGTACAGGTACCCATGTTTCCATCTTACGTTTTTGTATTTACAAATCAATCTGATTTGCCCAGTTTTTACCATTATTCAGAGGTGGTAACCGCTGTTAAAATTGGGCAAGAACTAGCTACAGTTTCAGAAAAAGAAATAGCATTGATTCGGAGATTTGAAGCATCAGAATTGTTATTGGAGATAGGAGCAGGGGATTTGGAATTAGGGGTGGAGGTTGAAGTTGTTGGAGGGCCCTTAAAAGGGTTAAAAGGAGAATTAATTGAGAAATCTGGTCAATCGCGTTTTGTGATTAAATTAGAGGCCTTAGATCAAATAATAAAAGTGCAATTACCTGCATATCAGATTGTAAAGATTTATTAGGTGATAGCCTTGTGAAATGCTGCCCTGCTTGGTTTCTTGAAATGATGGGACTGAGGGGGCGGAGCCATATCGAAATGTTATGAAAATAGGAGTTATTGGGTCTGGATATGTTGGCTTAGTCTCAGGGACATGCTTTGCCGAAATGGGCAATCAAGTTACTTGTGTTGATGTCAATCAATCAAAAATTGATGAGTTAAACTCGGGAGGGATTCCGATTTACGAACCTGGATTACACGAAATGTTGCAACGCAACAGGCAAAGTGGTACGCTAAGCTTTTCGTCAAATTTGGAGGATGGAATAAAAGACAAGGATTATATTTTTATTGCAGTGGGAACTCCAATGGGAGAGGATGGATCAGCAGATTTGCAATTTGTCTTGAGTGTTGCTAAAAGCATTGGTACTTTCATGAACAAACCATCGTTGGTAATAGATAAATCTACTGTGCCTGTAGGAACTGCCGATAAAGTAAGCGCAGCGATTGCATCGGCCTTAAAATTAAGAGGTGTTAATTTTGATTTCCAAGTAGTATCTAATCCCGAATTTTTAAAAGAAGGATCGGCTATTAAGGATTTTATGGCTCCAGATAGAGTCGTAATTGGTGCAGCAACACCGCAAGCATTAGACAAAATGAAAATGCTGTATGCACCATTTTTTAGAACCAACGATCGTTTTGTGGGAATGGATATACGCTCTGCAGAAATGACCAAATATGCAGCCAATGCAATGTTGGCAACAAAAATATCGTTCATAAACGAAATGTCTCAAATCTGCGAAAGAGTTGGAGCAGATGTGAATGAGGTAAGAAAAGGAATTGGTTCTGATGCTAGAATTGGATATTCGTTTATATACCCAGGCTGCGGTTATGGAGGTTCCTGTTTTCCGAAAGATGTGCAGGCATTAATCAAAACAGCTAGAGATCATGGTTACGAACCAAAGGTTATTCAGGCTGTGGAGGATGTAAACGATGTGCAAAAGGAAGTTTTAATCAGAAAGGTAACAGACCGATTTGGAAACGACCTTAAAGGCAAAACTTTTGGTGTTTGGGGATTGGCATTTAAGCCAGAGACCGATGATATGCGAGAAGCACCAAGTACGAAAGTAATAAAAGGTCTCGTGGAGAGAGGAGCAAAGATTATTGCTTACGATCCGCAGGCCGAAACCGAAGCCAAAATGCATTATTTAAAAGGCATTTCGGAGGTCACTTATGCAACAGGAAAATACGATGCTACGAAAGGAGTAGATGCTTTGTTGTTGATTACTGAGTGGAAAGAATTTAGGTCGCCAGATTTTGAAGAATTAAAAACCAATATGAAAAACCCAATTATTTTTGATGGGAGAAACCAGTACAATGGATTTCCATTAAAAGATTTAGGTTTTGAATATTATCAAATAGGAAAGAAATAATGCAGGATACCATTGCAATTATAGGACTAGGATATGTAGGCTTGCCCTTGGCTGTTGAGTTTGGCAAGAAAACTCCTACTATCGGTTTTGATGTGAATTTAAAGCGCATAGAAGAATTAAGAAACGGTATTGATGGAACCTTAGAAGTTGAATCGGAGGAGCTTAAATCAATTAAGCATTTAACCTATAGTGCCGACTTAACAGATTTGGTGAAAGCAACTATTTTTATTGTAACGGTGCCTACACCGATAGATAAAAACAGACGCCCAGATCTTAGACCACTATTGGCCGCTAGCCAAAGTATTGGAAAAGCCTTAAAGGTTGGGGATATTGTTATTTATGAATCTACCGTTTATCCAGGATGTACCGAAGAGGATTGTGTTCCTGTTTTAGAAGAATATAGTGGGCTTAAATTCAATACAGATTTCTTTTGTGGATACAGCCCAGAAAGAATTAATCCAGGAGATAAAAAACACCGTTTACCAGACATCAAGAAAGTAACCTCTGGCTCTACACCAGAGATTGCTGAAAGAGTTGACCAACTTTATAAGTCCATCATTACAGCAGGAACACACAAGGCTCCATCTATAAAAGTGGCCGAGGCTGCTAAAGTGATAGAGAATTGCCAACGCGATGTGAACATTTCCTTTGTCAACGAATTGGCTTTGATTTTTGACAGAATGCATATCGATACGGGCGAAGTATTAGAAGCAGCACGCACCAAGTGGAACTTCTTAAATTTTAGACCAGGATTGGTTGGAGGGCATTGTATAGGGGTAGATCCTTATTACCTTACACACAAGTCAGACGAATTGGGATATACACCTCAAGTAATTCTATCGGGGAGATCGGTGAATGATAATATGGGGATTTTTGTTGCCAATAAGGTTGTAAAATTATTGATCCAAAAGAACCACGCAGTAAAAGGAACTAGAACCTTATTATTGGGGATTACCTTTAAAGAGAATTGCCCAGATATACGTAATTCTAAAGCCATTGATATCATTAGAGAATTAAATCAATTTGGAATTGAGGTCGATGTGCACGATCCATGGGCAAATGCCGAAGAAGTAAAAGCGGAATACGGTTTAGATTTAATAGAACCAACCATAAAATATGATGCCGTAATTATGGCGGTAAATCATACTCAATTCGAGACACTTAATATAAAGGATCTAATCAAAGAGAACAGTGTAGTGTTTGATGTGAAAGGAGTATTGGATCCTAAAATGGTTGATGCCAGATTGTAAATGAAAATATTAATTACCGGAGGGGCAGGTTTTATTGGGTCTAACATTGCAGATGCACTTTTGCTAAAAAGTGCCATAAGTGAGTTGCGAATATTCGATAATCTGATTACTGGTAGTTTAAATAATATCAAACACCTAGTAAATAATCCGAAAGTCACTTTTATTGAAGGCGATATTTTGGATAGATCGGCTTTAAATCGTGCCATGCTTGGTATCAATGCCGTCTGTCATCACGCGGCATTGGGTTCTGTGCCCCGTTCGATAGAAGATCCTTTAGCTGCACACGAAGCAAACAGTACAGGAACCTTTAATGTTTTTGATATAGCCAGATTGAATAAGGTAAAGCGAGTTGTCTATGCTTCCAGTTCATCGGTATATGGAGACCACCCAAGTTTGCTTAATGTAGAAGGAGAACTAGGACAAGTATTATCCCCCTATGCCTTAACTAAAAAGAATAACGAAGCATACGCCTCTCTTTTTTATACGCAATACGGATTAGAAACTATCGGTCTGCGCTATTTCAATATTTTTGGAATGCGTCAGAATCCGCAAGGGCCTTATGCCGCAGTTATACCCTTGTTTATAAAAGCAGGACTGGAAAATGCCGTTCCTATTGTGCATGGAGACGGCTTGCAAAGCAGAGATTTTACTTTTGTGGCAAATGCAGTACATGCAAATGTGCTAGCATTATTAGGTGCAAACGAAAAAGCCTTTGGTAAAGCCTTAAACATTGGATGTGGCAATAGGTATACGCTGTTGGAATTGTGGGAGGAAATTAAAACCCACACCAAAAGCGAACAAAATATACAGC
>JBLHRE010000071.1:0-8998 GCA_047625765.1 Flavobacteriales bacterium | reverse complement strand
GATAAAAATAGCATTCCATACACCGTAAGTATAGGTGAAGAGGAATTGAATTCGGATAAAATACCATTGAAGTCAATGGATTCTGGCGATCAGACTCAAGTATCAATGGATGAATTGCTAGCTAAGATTCGTATTTAATCTAAAACACCAGTAAACAAAAAATGCCCTGCATCTATTAGGATACAGGGCATTTTATTTTGTGTAAGTAGTTCCTAGCTTTTAGGAGTAACAACTGCATCAATAACATGTAAAACACCATTAGACTGCATTACATCTATAATAGTAATATTAGCAACAGCACCATTTTCATCTGTTAGCATGATATTTTTACCATTTAATTTTGCAATTAGCGTTCCACCACTAACCGTTTTTAATGTTCTTTTACCACCATAAAATTTGATTTCCTTGATTAGTTTGTCAGCAGTATATTCACCTGCAACAACATGGTAGGTTAATATTGTTGTCAATAGACCTTTGTTTTCTGGTTTTAACAATGTTCCAACGGTTCCAGCAGGTAGGTTATCAAAAGCATCATTGGTTGGAGCAAATACTGTAAATGGACCTTCGCTTTGCAAAGTTGCAACCAGGTCTGCTGCTTTTAAGGCTGCAACCAAAGTTGTATGGTCTTTAGAGTTAATTGCATTCTCAACAATATTCTTTTTTGGAGACATTACTTCTCCACCTACAGAAGTCCCGTTTTGTGCATTTACACCTACTAATGACCCAAGTACTACTGCGATTGATAAGAGTGTTTTTTTCATGTTGTTTTTCGTTTAAATGATTTTGTTTGGGGGCAGTTACGAGTCAGGCTTTGCCTTTGGTTTTAAAAAACCATATTCTTTTTTTCTCGTATATCCCGCCAAAAATCACAATGAATTTGTAATTTTGAACGCTTTAAACCCTTGCGATGCATACAATAGAGCCCTTTTTTAATTGGAGACATTTATATATTACATCGGAAGATAATTTATCTCCATTTTATGCTTACACCAATAGTGAAGTGAATTTTACCCATGCTATTTATGATCATGTTATTCATCCGCAATGGGACGATATGGGATCTCCAACATTGTATTTAAAAATCCTTTTTGCAGATTATGATGATGGTTATGCTATCATCGAATTAATGGGTGAATGGAATGATTGTATTAATAATGATATTATGACTCTAAAAAGAGATGTTATCGAATCATTAATGGACAGGGGAATTGATAAATTTATTTTGATTGGAGAAAACATTCTTAATTTTCATGCCTCAGACGACAGCTATTATTCTGAATGGTTTGATGAATTGGAAGATGGTTGGGTTGCGGTTATTAATTTTCGGGAACATGTATTAACCGAAATGGCGGATATGGGTGTTGATTATTACTTTGTAATGCAGGGAGAACTTTCTGAGCTTGATTGGCGAACTAAATCCCCTACCGATTTATTTACTAGAATAAATGGACTAGTTCAACAAAGATTGGGAGCATAAAAAAAGCCTCGTATCAATTGATACGAGGCTTTTAAATATTAGAGAATGTTGCAAAGTTTAGTGAGCAACATTAATTTGATTCACACTCTTTACAGATCCGTTAGCATCCATAATGTTAACAAAGTAAGTTCCGTTAGCAATAGCGTCTAAAGCAATAGAGATAGAAGTACCATTCATAACCTGTGTAGCAACAACTTGTCCGTTCATGTTATAAACTTTAGCATAACCTGTAACAATTTCGTTCAATTCTAAAGTAACCATGTTAGAAGCTGGGTTAGGGTAAACTGAAACGGTAGCGTTTGGCAGTTCGTTTATACTTTGTGGTGTGAAGTAAGCATAAGTAAATTCAGGTACAACAACAACAGAATCTGGTTGGTAAACCATATCAACTAAAGTTGTAATAACATTAACATCATTAGTATACCATTGAAAAATGTTTGTAACAATTGCATTTCCTCCACCAAATGATTCTGTTAAAATTGGATCGTAAGTCCAATCTCCCCAACCTAGAACAGTAGAGTCTTTCCCGTAAATACGAACCGTATTTGTTTCTTCAATGTTCAATCTTAAAGCATCGTAAGAAGAACTAGGTAAAATTACCGTCCCCCAAGCATCTACATCAACATCTCTTTCAGTTTCTCGTGCATAACGCAAAGAATCGTGAGTTCCAGTAAATGTATCTTCGAAATCAACATTTAAAGAAGTGTTGTCAGAGTAAGAGTCACCAAAAGTAACTGGCATCTTAATCAAAGTGTTTTCTGGCTCATATTTACCAGCAAAATCACCACCACCAAAACCAAGCAAAAACATACCGTCAGTACTTGTACGGAAATAAGCCATTTGACCTTGGAAATCTGCAGCTAAAGTAGCAGTAGGGAAATCAGCAGCATCATCAGTTGATGCAGGATCAATAAATCCAGTACCAGTGATTGTTTCAGCAGTAACACTTGAAAAATCCCAACTTTGATTTGCACCTGCATTTCCAGGGTTAATAACATTCTCATTATTTGTTGAGTCCGTAGCAGTTTCAAATGCATCGAACATAACCGGAAGGTTAGTAGAAGTAACAGTGATTTGTGCTGTTGCAGCGAATGCAGTTGCAATTACACCTAAAGAAAGTAATACTTTTTTCATATTAATTTTATTTGTTTTTGTTCAAAGTGTTGCGAATTTAAAGAATATTTTAATATCAAATTAAAATTGAACGATTGATTAACAATTGTTAACAAATTACTAATCTCTGGAGCTTAATGCTATATAAAACGCCAATTGAGACACTGCTGCCAAAGCTGCGACTAAGTACGTATTGGCAGCCCACTTCAAAGCATCCTTAGATTGCTCAATCTCTTCATCAGCAAAATTGGGGCTGTTTCTCATCCAAGCTAAAGCTCTATTGCTTGCATCGTATTCTACTGGTAGAGTAATTAAGGTGAAAATTGTAATCATTGCCTGAGCTGCTATAACAGTCATTAGAACCATTTGGAAATCGAAAAAGTGTAAAAAACTAGCACCAATCATACCGGCAATAAATATAAATTGCATCATTCTACTACTTACATTTACAATAGGAACCAAAGTAGATCTCATTTGTAACCAAGAATATGCTTTTGCATGTTGCACCGCATGCCCGCATTCGTGAGCTGCAATAGCTGCTGCAGAAACAGAGCATTCTTCAAAAACGGCTTCCGATAAATTAATCGTTTTATTTTTTGGGTTGTAATGATCTGTTAATTTACCAGGAGTACTGATAACAGAGACATCACTAATTCCATGCTCTTGCAACATAAGTTCCGCAATTTGCTGCCCAGTCAAGTTATTTTGCAAGGCAACTTTCCCATATTTTTTAAATTTGGATTTAAGTTTATACTGTACTCCCCAGCCAATTAATGTAAAAACGATTATTATTCCCCAGATTCCCATGGTAAGATTCTTTTTATGATTTTTGAAACAGTGATTTCAATTATTATGCCTGACCAATAAAAATGGTAGTTTTGTCAGACAATTTATAGCCAAAAGTATGGAAAAACCATTGATTTTAGTGGTAAACGATGATGGGATTACAGCTCCCGGAATTCGGAAGTTAATTAGCCTTATGTTACCCTTGGGTGATGTGGTAGTTGTTGCGCCAGATAGCCCTCAGTCTGGAATGGGGCATGCAATAACATTAAACGCAACACTTAGGTGCGATAAAGTGTATATTGATGAAGGCCCGCAAGAGGAATACTCTTGTTCGGGTACTCCTGTAGACTGTGTCAAACTGGCAGTAAATGTTATTCTTCCTAGAAAACCAGACTTATGTGTTTCGGGCATCAACCATGGATCTAACTCTAGTATAAACGTTATTTATTCGGGAACAATGTCTGCAGCTGTGGAGGGCAGTTTAGAAGGGATTCCATCTGTTGGTTTTTCTTTGTTAGACAATTCTATGTCTGCAAATTTCGATGCGGTAGACAAATACGTTACTACCATTGTAAAACAGGTTTTAAGTAATGGTTTGCCAAAAGGAACCTGCCTAAATGTGAACATCCCAAAAACGGAGAATATTTTGGGGATTAAGGTTTGCAGACAAGCCAATGCCAATTGGGAAGAGGAATTTGACGAAAGAGTAGACCCAATGGGGAAAAAATATTACTGGTTAACCGGTAAGTTTATTAATTATGATGGAGGAGAAGATACTGATGAATGGGCTTTAGCGCATCAATTTGTTTCTGTAGTTCCCGTACAGTACGATGTTACTGCCCATCATGCAATGCCAACCTTAAATACATTTGATTGGAATGTTGAAGAAAAATAATATGTGGTTTGGGATTATTATTGGAGCAGTATTACCAATTATCAGTTACTTAATAATAGAATTATTGTTGAGCCTTGCCAATAACGAAAGCTTTAGAGAGTCTACGCAACAAGTTGTTTCTATTACAGCAAATGTTTTCCTTTTCAGAATGTACATGGTCAAATGGCACAAAGACGAAACGGGTAAAGGAATATTATTAGCCACTTTGGTTTATGCAGCCATCTTTAGTTATTTCATTTTATGAGATATTATATAGTTTCTGGAGAAGCTTCAGGAGATCTACATGCTTCCAACATGGTTTTAGAACTTAAAAAATTAGATAGAAAAGCCGAAATTCGAGCATGGGGTGGAGACCGCCTTTCTGCGCAAGGTGCTACCCTGGTAAAACATATAAAAGATTTGTCTTTTATGGGTTTTTTGGAAGTCATAAAAAATATTAGAACCATTAGTGGTTTCTTACGTTTATGTAAAAAAGATTTAAAAGAATATGCACCAGATGTATTGGTATTAGTGGACTATCCTGGATTTAATCTTAGAATAGCACCTTATGCCAAAACCCTTGGGATAAAGGTTGTTTATTATATTTCACCACAAGTTTGGGCTTGGAAAAAGAAACGCGTATTTACCATAGAAAAGGTGGTAGATAGAATGATGGCTATTCTACCTTTTGAAAAAGATTTCTATAAAAAATACAATATAAATATCGACTTTGTTGGCCATCCTTTATTAGACGAAGTGGCGAAATTTAAAAGTGCAGGAATCCCTGAGCTTTTGGAGAAAGAAGACAAAAGACCCATAATTGCGCTTTTACCGGGAAGTCGTAAACAAGAAATTTCTAAGATGCTTCCAGAGATGATTGAAGCGGCAAATTATTTTCCTGATTATAAGTTTGTAATTGCTGGAGCGCCTTCACAGAAAGCATCATTTTACCATGAGTTTATGCAGGAAAGCAAAATCGAATTAATTTTTGGGAAAACGTATGACCTGTTGCATTCAAGTCATGCAGCATTGGTTACTTCTGGAACAGCAACTTTAGAAACCGCTCTTTTTAATGTACCTCAAGTGGTGTGTTATAGAACCTCGGGCTTTTCTTACCAGATAGGTAAAAGGTTAATTAATGTTCCATTTATTTCTTTGGTAAATTTAATTTTAAACAAAGAGGTGGTTAGCGAATTGGTTCAAGATGAATGCAATGCAAGCAGAATGCAAACAGAACTTAAGTTAATCTTAGATGGCGTAAAACGTGAAGAAATGCTAGATGCATATCAAGTTTTAAAAACCAAATTAGGAGGGACTGGAGCTTCTTTAAATGCTGCCAAAATTGTATTAGAAACAGCTAATTCATGAGGGTACTATTAATTATATTATTTCTTTTCCAAGCATCACTATTAGAGGCAAAACAATTAATTATTGGATTGTACGAAAATGTAGATGTTCAGAAGGTACTGCTGGCCGCAAAACACGGGATATATGAATTAAAGCATCAGAACAATGTACTTATTCGTTTGGATGAATCAAGTGAAGCTAAAATCATTTATTTATCCTTTATAAATAATCAAATTAAGGTATTGTACAATGGTGAAAATGTGGGTTTGTTTCGAGACCTTATTTTTTCTCCAAAAAATATAAACCAATCTTTTAAAATAAAGGTTGAGGAAGATGAACGTCAGTATACAGGCGATTTGGATATTCGATTATTAGGAGGAAAGATAAAACTTTTAAATAAGGTTGATTTAGAAGAGTATGTTGCAGGAGTTGTAGAATCTGAAATAGGGCATTCACAGAATTTGGAATTCTTAAAAGCTCAGGCTATTTTGGTAAGAACCTATGGTTTAAGAAATGTTTCCAAACACATGAATTTTGGGTATCAGCTTTGCGATACAGAACATTGTCAGGTTTTTGGTAGTAGGGCTTACAGTAAAAATGAATACTTGGTTAGACAAGCAACACATGCAACCCAATCTATAGTCGCCTTAGATAAAAATAAAAGGCTTATAGAAGCCGTTTTTCACTCTAATTGTGGCGGGCAGACTTTGTCTTCTTTAGATTTATGGGGCGGAAAAGATATCAGCTATTTAAAGAGTTCTACCGAATCTATTTGTTTGGATGCTGAGCATGGAAAATGGTTTGACAAGATATCAAAAAAAGATTGGTATAATTTTTTAGAAAGAATGAATCCAACATTGAAAGGCAATTATGCCCTATATTTAGAATTAAATCAATTTGAGCAAGAACAACGATTGGTGAATTTTGAATGTGGTGATCGGCAAATACCAGTAACCAAAATAAGAGAGGTATTTGATTTACCGTCTACATTTTTCTCTTATAAAATTATTGGAGAAGACGTTATTATAAAAGGTAGAGGATTTGGGCATGGAGTGGGTATGTGCCAAGAAGGTGCAGAAAAAAGAGCGATAAGTGGTTACAGTTACAAAGAGATTTTAAGGCATTATTTTAAGGGCATACAATTAGAAAACTATCAGTCTTAATAAAATGTTAGACATAAAAAAGACCCAGTATTGCTGGGTCTTTTTTATGTCTAATATTTAAGGTCTTACCAAATCACAATAGGATTGGTATTACGCATTGCATTTCCATTTTGCACCTCAAATGCCTCAAAGAATTCGGGCATATTGCTTAAGGTACCATTTACTCTAAATTCTACCGGAGAGTGTGGGTCTGTAGCTACTTGCTGACGTAAGAATGCATCTGTAGCAGTTCCTTTCCAAACTTGACCAAAAGAAATAAAGAAGCGTTGTTCGGGAGTATAACTATTGATTTTAGCTCTAGATTTCCCTTCTAGTGATTTTTGATAAGCATAGTACGCCATAGTTAAACCACCAAAGTCGGCAATATTCTCGCCTAGGGTTAATTTACCATTTACATGAACACCTTCTAAAACTTCATATTGGTCGTATTGATCAGCTAAACGCGTAGTACGTTCTTCAAACAAACTCATATCCTCTTCTGTCCACCAGTTACGGAATTTACCTTCGTGATCGAATTTAGCACCTTGGTCATCGAATCCGTGTATCATCTCATGTCCAATAACGGCACCCATTCTAGCATAGTTGACAGCATCTTCCGCATTTGGATCGAAGAAAGGAGGTTGCATAATTCCTGCAGGGAAGACTATTTCGTTCATTGCAGGATTGTAATAAGCATTCACAATATGAGCGGGCATACCCCATTCTGTTCGATCTATTGGCTTGCCTAATTTAGCTATGTTTTCATTTTTATTAAACCTGCTAATTGCCATCCAATTATCAATAATAGATGCTCTTGTAATAGTAACACTGGACATATCTTTCCAAGTATCTGGATAACCTAACTTGCGCATAAACGAACCTAATTTAAGGTAGGCTTGCTCCTTAGTTTCAGGGCTCATCCAATCTAACTGTGCAATTCTTTCTTTTAAGGCAGCACCAAGATTATCAACCATTTCGTTAACTCTAGCTTTAGATTCTGGACTAAAGTTAGTTTCAACAAATGCTCTACCCAATGGTTCGCCCATAGTCCAGTTCATTACACCAACTGCTCTTTTCCAATCTGGTTTCATTTCTTTAGCACCTCGCATATAAGTAGCGTAAAATGCAAAGTTTTGAGTTTCCAAATCGGCACTTAACATACTAGCTGTTTTGTTTAACACATTCCAGTGTAAATAGTCTTTAAATGCATTGTAATCGCCTTTGGCAAGTATGCTTTCGAATTTCTCGAAGTAGGCAGGCTGGCCAACAATAATGGTATCAAAAACAGGAATACCCATATTAGCAAAATAAACATCCCAATCAAATGAAGGGCAAATTGCTTTCAATTCTGCCAATGTCATTTCATTATTCTGAGCTTCAATATTTCTTCTTTCCAATCTGTTCATCGATGCCGAAGCAAACTCTTTCTCCAGAGCCATAATGGAAGTGGCTTTTTTGGAGGCCTGTTTCGATCCAACAAGAGCAAACATTTTCTCTAAATGTTCTAGATATGCAGCACGTGTTTCAACCGATTTTTCATCATCCTTAAAGTAGTAGTCTTTATCGGGTAAACCTTGACCACCTTGGCCAATTTTAACAACATACTTGCTGTTATCTACCAAATCTTGGTCAACATACATTCCAAAAACACCGCCCAATCCATTCATATGGAAATCGGCTAATAAAGTTGCTAAATCCGCTTTTGACGCAGCATTTATCTTATCTACTTGTTTTTGAATTGGTACAGTTTTAGCAGAATTTCTAGTTTTATTATCCATGATTGCGTAATAGTAATCACCAATCATTTGTTTAGCCGAACCTTTGGGATGTACTGTACTGGCAGAAGCTTCTTCTAATAAAGTACGGATTACATCATTATTTCTGTCAGATACTTCGTTGAAACTACCCCATCTAGATTCTGAGTCAGGAATAGGATTGTCCGCTATCCATTTGCCATTTACAAACTGAAAGAAATCTTCTTTTGGGTCAACAGCCATATTCATATAAGAGAAATCGGCTGACATCAATGGTGGTGCTTTTGTCAGTACGCTAGCAGGTTCTTTTGATTTTATTGAAGTGGGTTCTTGCAAAAAGCAACATGCACTTAATAATACACTAGCTCCAACACAACCAGTTAAGTAACTTATCTTCATAATTAATTGTTTTTTAAAGCATCAAATTTATGATTCTTATGTTGATTAATTAAAAAACATAACACTTGTTAACACAGCTAGCAATAAAAGGCACTTATAAGCCATT
>JBLHRE010000070.1:0-9080 GCA_047625765.1 Flavobacteriales bacterium | reverse complement strand
CTACAAAGAAATGCTTCTTGGTTTTGCAGAAGTAAGAGGCCTTAAACGTAAGATTTGGACTGTACCAGTAATGACACCAAGAATTTCGTCCTACTGGTTGTATTTTGTCACTTCTACCTCCTACATTTTAGCAACTTCATTGGTAAACAGCATGAAAGTAGAAGTTGTTTGTAGAAATAATGATATCCACCATATTTTAGACATTCATCCAATATCCTATAAAGAGGCCTTGAAAAAAGCACTTTATAAAATTGGAACCCAGGATGTAGGTTCAAGCTGGAAAGATTCTTACGCCAGTAGTGGAATAAATTATTCCATTTCCGACTACCTAGAAGTTCCCGAATTTGGGGTGTTTAGAGACGAACGGAAAGCGTTTATACAAGACCGTGATATCTCTATTGAAAAAATTTGGAGCATTGGAGGCGAAACCGGTTGGTATTATATCGACTGGCTATGGAAAATGAGAGGCTTTGCTGACAAACTTTTTGGCGGTGTTGGTTTGCGTAGAGGTAGAACACACAAACACAAACTGGATGCTGGCGATGCTTTGGATTTTTGGCGCGTGTTGGATGCAAACAAAGAAGAAGGTCGATTGTTACTTTTTGCCGAAATGAAACTTCCTGGAGAAGCTTGGTTGGAATTTAAAATAGAAGGAGATCAACTTATTCAAACCGCAACATTTAGACCATTGGGATTAGCAGGACGCTTGTATTGGATTGCTGTATACCCTTTTCATGGATTGATATTTAATGGAATGTTGCGGGCATTAACCAGAGAATAAACAAATAAATCCAAATAATTTATTTGTATAAATAATGTAATTTTTTTAGCCGAAAACAGCTAATCATCAGCAATTAAAATCAAATTGATGGTCTCAAATCAAGATGAGATGAGATGACAACAACAGAAAGCTCAAAACCATACACATTCCCCAGACAAACCTTCCAATAATAGTTGTTATAGGAGCAAGATTTAAAGTAACAATTTGACATCAAGCTAGGTATCCTGAAAGCCAACAAAATTTCTTTGCATAGTGCAATGCAAGCAGCAGGGAATTGAAATGTAAATTCAGAAAAAATACATTTCAAAAGAATCAGTTTTTATTGATGACCCTGAAATAAAATATCCCAATAAAGCCACTGAACAAAGACCCCACCAAAATAGTAGGTCTAGCAATAATGAACACAGATTACTTTAAAAAACAGGAGTTGATCCTTAAAATTCAGACCTCTTGATCTGTTTTTTCAGCCTCGACTTTTCATTTTTCAACAAATCATGGTAATCCATGCTAAAGCCACCTTCATCCATTTTTATTTGGGTAATACTTACCGTTTTCAAGACATCTCCACGTTTCATAACAAGATCATTTTCAATATCATTACCATGATTGCTAACATGAAATTTTAGAATGCTTTCGGCATCTGTAAAAGAGTCATTTTTAAGGCCTTGCTCAAACCATTGCTCGCGTAGTGTTCTAATTTCTTTGCTGTACAATGCAGCAGATGACCAGATGTATGCTTGGGTAGGGTCTAATGCTTTTAGGTGTTTGTTTTCACCATCCCAACGCAGTTCATGCAGCTTGATGGCACTTTTCATTTCAACAGCAATTAGGGTAAATGGTTCTATTTCCGTCAGATCCTTTTCCGAAAAATAAGCTAGAACATCGCGATTCTCAAAAGTTTCTAAAAGTACCTTCCCCCTACTTTGGGCATAATGCGATTTACGCTCGTGACTTTCGAAGGCACCATTCAACAAACAACATACGGTGCCGTTTTCTCCTGCTGCAATCCATGTCCCTCCAGCTTCTTCATCTTTCGGAAAAAAAACGGCCTTACCTCCTATCTGCTCTTCTAAAGGTGGTAAAGTTGGACGAGCTTTTCTTTCGTCTCTATTAGATGTAAGGATATAGGCATTGGTGCCTAAAGGAATGTAGCTTAGGGTGCACATATTTTAGGTCTAAAATAAGG
Source organism: Flavobacteriales bacterium (assembly GCA_047625765.1). Classification (GTDB taxonomy): domain Bacteria; phylum Bacteroidota; class Bacteroidia; order Flavobacteriales; family JBLHRE01; genus JBLHRE01. The sequence goes on along the minus strand of JBLHRE010000070.1, from coordinate 7,113 downwards.
AAATGTGATGTAATAATAACCCATAGCGCTTGTTCTTTGATTAAACCACTTTGCGTTATTTGAATTGGCTTCAAATACCTAATTTTGATGCCTCAAATATTTTTGCAGAAACCAGAGCATGCGTAAAAAAATTATTTTATTCTTTTTGAAGCTTTTCCTTATTGGAGCTGCATTTCTGACCATTTTTATTTTGGCAGTTAACGGTGGTGTTTTTGGGCATTTGTATGATAAAAAGGAAATCAAATCCTTCAAAAACGAAACAGCATCTTTGGTCTATGCATCGAACAAAGAATTGATTGGAAAAATATTTGCTGAAAACAGAACCAACATTTCTTACCAAGATTTACCCAAAGATTTAATTAATGCTTTAGTAGCAACCGAAGATGCTCGATTTTTCGAACATTCTGGAATAGACTCTAGAAGTCTACTGCGCGTATTTTTCAAAACGTTTTTGATGAATGACAAACGTTCAGGAGGAGGTTCAACCATCAGTCAGCAGTTGGCTAAAAACATGTATGGACGAAAGACCTTTGGCCTGCTTACCATGCCGGTAAACAAAACCAAAGAAGCTCTTCTAGCTTATAGAATAGAAACCGTTTATAACAAAGAAGAAATTCTTACGCTCTATTTAAATACTGTTCCTTTTGGCGAAAACGTTTATGGTATTGGAGCTGCAGCTAAACGTTTTTTCAATAAATCGGTAAGCCAGTTAAAATTACATGAATCTGCGGTTTTGGTTGGCATGCTTAAGGCCAATACTTATTACAATCCTAGGGTACATCCAGACCATGCCATAGAACGCAGAAATGTGGTTTTGGCACAAATGGCCAAGTATGATTACTTGACCGAAGAACTGCAACAAAAAATCAGCAAATACCCTTTAGGTTTAAAATACGCCAACTTATCGGCAGAAGGACCAGCACCCTATTTCCTTAGCCAGGTAAAATCCGATGCCAAAGAACTTTTAAAAGAGTATACCAAGAAAGATGGCACTGCTTACGATATAGAAAAGGATGGATTAAGAATTATCACCACCCTCGATTTACAATTGCAAAAAGCTGCTTTAAAAGGATTTGGTGATCACCTGAAAGTAATGCAAAGACAATTGCGTAAACAGTATAAAAGTGGGAGAAGTTTGAAAGAGATAGAGCAAATTGCTGCTCAAATTCTTTCTGCCGATAAACTTAAAAGCACAACTAAGCGGAGTCAAGAATTGTTCGAATGGGATGGAATAATATCCAAAGACATGAACTCTTTGGATAGCTTAATTCATTCACTTACCATGCTTCATGCAGGCTTATTGGCCCTGGAACCAGACAATGGCGCCATTCGCGCTTATATTGGAGGAATTCACTTTAGAAGCCAACCCTACGACCAAGTTAAGGCCAAGCGCCAATTGGCTTCTTCTTTTAAACCCATTCTGTATGCTGCAGCTTTGGAAGCTGGAATCCCTCCCTGCGACTATTTGGACAACGACACCTTGGTTTTAGAAGATTACGACAATTGGTCGCCACAGAATTATGATAAATCTACAGGCGGAAAATATTCTATGAAAGCCGCATTGAGCAAATCAATGAATATTCCTACCGTAAACCTATACCTTCAAACAGGCTATGAACCTGTAGATTATGTTTGGCAAAAGATGGGATTCAGTTCCGATTTGCCAAATCTACCAGCAACTGCCTTGGGGACGGTTTCCGCTAATGTTTTTGAAATGGCAACCGCTTACGCTTCCTTTGCCAATGGAGGGTTTAAAATCAACCCTTATAGTATTACTCGTATTTCTGATGCCTCTGGAAAACTAGTGTATCGCACAGATGAAAAAGAAGACTTACAAAGAATTCTTGAAGAATCTACTGCGCTTGTAATAAATGAAATGTTACAAGCTGCCGTTGATTCTGGTACTGGAAGAAGTATCCGTAGCAGATTTCAGATTGATATGCCATTGGCTGCCAAAACGGGGACTTCACAAAATTATGCTGATGCTTGGTTTGTAGCCTATAACCCTAGCCTTGTAATTGTAACCAGAGTAGGTGCTTCAAATCCTTCTATACATTTTAATTCTGGAAGTTATGGAGCTGGGTCTACCTTGGCTCTTCCTATTGTTGCTAAAACCTTACAGCAAATCGAACGCAAATCAAATCTTAACATCCATTATGGTCAACATTTCCCTTCGCTGCCCTTAAATTTAGCGTGGGTCTTAATGTGTCCAGATAAAAAGAAGGAATTGAATCTTATCAATTATCTAGAAAACCTTTTCAAAGGAAGTAAGGATAAAGCTAAAGAAGAGATTAAAAACAGTGATGAAAAGCCTAAGAGCGAAAAGAAAAGCTTCTGGGAACGGCTGTTTGATTAGCCTAATAAATTATTTTATTCTTAACTTGATTTGTTATATTTGGTGTGGATGAAAAAAATTCTTGGACTTTTTATTGCCTTGTTAACTTTAACAAACTCGATAAACATTAACCTAAGCTCCCATACTTGTGGGGGAAATGTGGTTGATATTTCATTGTTTGGTTCTGCAAATAATTGCGGAATGGAAATGATGGAAAAACCGAGTAATAAAAAGCCTTGTCGTAATAACAATACAATTGAAAAGACTCCTTGTTGCAAAGATCAGAACACCTTTATTGCTTCTCAAGTAATAACTAGTAAGGCTGATTTTGAATTAAATACGACTCGTTGTGCAACATACCTTGTTAAACCTAATTCCATTGCTTTATCAAAATATCCTAACAAAAAAGATAAACCAACACTAAGGAGGTATACCTACCCACCTCTCATTATAAATTATCAAATCGTATTACAAGTGTTTCGTATTTAGAATGGACTTATTACATCCAATGTCCTAAAATATTGACTTACTAAATTTATATTATTATGAAAAAAATATTACTAACGATTGGTATAATCTCCAATCTGATGCTTGCTAGTGCTCAAACAAATGTTTTCTTAAACATCAACCACAATTTAGGGGCAGAGACTTTTGCCAACGACAGGATTACAAACAACAACCTAAACGATGAATTTAAATTTACGCGTTTGGATTATTATCTATCAGATTTAACTATTTTTCATGGAGGTGGTCAAGAATTAACCATTCCAGATTTCTTTTTATTGGTTCATGCCGACAAACACACCTTTGTAGATTTAGGTGAATTGAATATATCCAATATTGAAGCTGTAAAAATTGGAGTCGGAATTCCAGACGATTACAATCATACGGATCCAAGTTCGTATGATGCCAACCATGCTTTGTTTCATCAAACTCCCTCTATGCACTGGGGATGGGCTGCAGGATATAGGTTTGTAGCAGCAGAAGGCTTGGCTGGGTCTAAAGATGATGTTTGGCAATTACATTCCTTAGGAGATACCAACTACAGTTATATGAATGTACAAACCACAGGTATTGTTTCTACTGATGGCTTAGTCATTTCGTTGGATGCTGATTACACCAAATTATTTGAAGACATCAGTGTTGATGCTAATTTAAATTACCACGGAGAAGAAGAACAATCTCCTCTTGCTTTAAGTAATATGCACACCAAAGTATTTAAAGAAGGTTCAACGTTTGTTGGCCTTTATGAAGCTCCTATAGTTCAGGCATTAAACATTAGCCCTAATCCAAGTAATGGTCATTTTTCGGTTTCGTTTAATCAATCCTCTCAAAAAACCATTCGTGTTTTTGATGTTTTGGGCCAATTGGTTTTTCAAGATAATTTAAACGATGTCGTTAACGCTATAAACCTGAGTCACCTAAATTCTGGAAGCTATTCTGTGCTTGTTGAAAGTGCTACAAAAGCGTTTTTCACCGAACGTATTATTGTCTTATAATCTTTACACATGAACAAGTTTAAATTTATAAGCAGCCTTCTGGCCTTGATTGTACTTGTACAATACAGTTGTACCAAGGATGAAGAATCTAATGTGAATTTTGACGACAGCCCGTACCAATTAAACATTGGTAATTTACCCGCTCCTAACATTGCTTTAGATAATCTTTTGACCATGGAAGGGGTTAAATTAGGAAGGATGTTGTTCTACGAAAAACGACTTTCTAGAACCAATACGCAATCATGTGCGTCTTGTCACAAACAAGAAAATGCATTTTCAGATACTGCAAAATTCTCTCAAGGCGTTTCTGGTGATTTTGGAGGAAGACAAGCTATGGCTGTATTTAATATGGCTTGGAACACCAATGAATTCTTCTGGGATGGTAGAGCACATTTATTGAGAGATCAATCCTTAGGTCCTATCGAAAATCCTGTTGAGATGGACGAAACATTGGAAAATGTCATTGCTAAATTAGCACAAGATAAAGACTATAAAGATCAGTTTGTTAGAGCTTTTGGAGCTGAAGAAATTACAGCAACAAAAATGTCATTGGCAATGGAACAGTTCATGAATTCTATTGTTTCTGTGAACAGTAAATACGACCGTTTCTTAGCTGGAACAGATAGCCTAACACCCAGCGAAAACAGAGGAAAGAGTTTGTTTTTTGATGAATTCAACCCTGGGTTTCCAGAGCTGTCTGGAGCTGATTGTGCACATTGCCACGGTGGTAAAACCTTTGAAAATGACCTTTATATGAATAACGGGTTGGATGGCGATGCTGGCATGGAGGATGATGGAAGAATGGAAGTTACAGACAACCCAAATGATAAAGGGAAATTTAAGGTAACCTCTTTACGAAATGTTGAAGTTACTCCACCTTACATGCACGATGGCAGATTTGCAACTTTAGAAGAGGTAATAAACCACTACAACAATGGATTAAAAAACTCTTCTACTATAAGTCCTGCTCTGGAATACACCCGATCTTCTGGGGGATTGCAGTTAACGCAAGAAGACAAAGCAGACTTGGTGTTATTTTTAAAGACTTTGACTGATGACGTTCTACTAACTAATGAGGAATACAGTGATCCTTTTTAGATGAAGCTTATTTATTCTAAATATCGTTTTATTAAAGAACTAGTATTGGGTCTTTGCCTAGTACTAGTTCTTTTTTTACACAGTTGTGAGTCAAATCAGACTCCTAGACCAGATAACTATAGCCTTACCAAAGTCCCTGCAGGTTTTCCTCCCATTCCTTTTCCAGACGACAACCCTTTCTCTAAAGCCTCTTGGGAGTTGGGGAAAAAATTATTTTACGACCCCATTTTATCCTTAGATAGTAGCCTAAGCTGTGGTTCTTGTCACAAACAAAACTTAGCATTTGCCGATGATCTAGCTTTTAGTCCTGGAGTTTTTAGTAGACCTGGAGTCCGCAATTCGCCTTCGCTAGCTAATATTGCTTACCACCCCTACTATTTAAGAGAAGGAAGTGTACCTACTTTAGAAATGCAAATTTTGGTGCCTATTCAAGAACACAATGAATTTAACCACGACATTCTGTCCATTTGCGACAAATTAGATAAAGATTCGCTTTATGTTCAAATGTCTATGAAAGCCTACGGAAAAAGGCCTAACCCCTTTGTACTTACAAGAGCTATAGCCAATTTTGAAAGAACAATCCTTAGTGGAAATAGCTCTTTCGATGCTTATTTTTATCAAAATCAAAGTCAAGCAATTTCAGCGAATGCAATCAAAGGCATGGATTTGTTTTTTAGCAGTAAAACCCAATGCTACACCTGCCATGAGGGATTTAATTTTACCGACTATAGTTTTAATAACAATGGATTGGATAGTATTTATGCTGATGAAGGAAGGAAAAGAGTAACCGGCTTAGAAAGTGATAATGCCTTGTTTAAGGTGCCTTCGTTGCGAAATGTTGCGGTTACTGCGCCTTATATGCACAATGGTAAATTTGCAACGCTTGATGAGGTATTGGAGCACTACAATAATGGGGGTGCCAATCACCCCAACAAAAGCAATAGAATTCAAGCTCTTAACTTATCAGCAGTGGAGTTACAAAACTTGAAAAGTTTTCTAGAAAGTTTGACTGACGAATCGTTTTTAACAAATCCCTTGTTTGTAAAATAAAGCATCGATTTAGCATTAAACAAAAGTCTTTAACCACTCCTCAGCTTTTTAAATCTGTAAACATTTTGAATGGTTTATCCGAATTGTAAAAACTCATACAGGCATTGCCCATTGTTTTATGGACACTGTTTTTTACTAAAATAGCATCTGCCTTGGTATATATATGCTTCGAGGCTATTTGAATATGATCTGGCTTGTTGATTGATCCTGGTATTCATTGTACAGTCTAAGAAATTGAAGAATACCTTTACCGCGCACATTTCCTCGATAATTTACACAACTTTTTTGGTGCCATTTGGATCCAAAACAGAGTTCGGTTTCATATACAAATGCACAATACCCTCTTCTCTTAAACCTAACACAATATACTCGTTTTTTTTTACCCCCTTAAAGGGAACTTTAGATATAAAACCGTAATCTTTTATGAGTATCGATATAGCGCATTGCAAAAAAAATGGGACAAAAGTCCCATTTTTTTTATTCTATACATTCTCTGTTACGTAGAGGGCTATTAATTTATCCAAGGCATAATCAATCTCTTCTAGTCTAGTGTATCTACTAAGCGAAAAACGAATTACAGGTCTTTCTGGATCCGAATTAATTCCAGCCAATACATGCGATCCTATACTACTACCCGATGAACAGGCCGAACCACCAGAAACGGCAATCCCCATAATGTCTAAATTTAATAACAACATTGCTGCTATTTCTGTAGTTGGTAACGAAATACTTAATACCGTATACAAGCTTCTTTCTACATCTGCCGAGGTACCATTAAATCGCACTCCTGGAATCTGCTGTTTCAAGCGCTGAATCATGTGCGTTTTTAATCCTTTAACATACTCCTGATGTCCCTTTACATCTTCGTAAGCCAACTCCATAGCTTTATCAAGCCCAACAATGCCAATCAAGTTTTCTGTACCTCCACGCATATTGCGTTCCTGAGCACCACCATGAATCATTGGATCTATTTTAACCTTATTGTTAACATAAAGAAAACCTACACCTTTTGGTCCATGAAATTTATGTGCAGCACCTGTAACGTAATGTAATTTTAGTGCCGATAAATCAAAAGGATAATGTGCCATAGATTGCACGGTATCCGAATGAAAAATTGCATTGTACTTTTCG
>JBLHRE010000069.1:0-9101 GCA_047625765.1 Flavobacteriales bacterium | reverse complement strand
GCTATCTACTCCAGCAAAATTATAGCGTTTTTGATATTCTCCAGAACCAATTACTACCTCACCGCTTCCGGTGCTGGTGGCAGCATAGTTCCCATTAAAATTCATGCCCCCATGTGGTGTCTTTAATTGATTGATTACCACATCGAAATTTCCAGAAGCTTTTTTTACACGGATAACTTCTCCTTTATGAAAAAGAGTTGCTAAAAAATATTCGGGATCTGACTTGTCGTAGCTCACCGAATTAATGAAAGCAGAGCGAAGAGCAGTAGGTAAACTTGTTTCTTCAGGCTTGTCAATTAGAATATAATCGTGCTTGCTTGATTTATATTTCTCTGCCACCGTTTTGTCTCTTGTTAAGAGGCATGTGTCTCCAGTTTTTGGGTGTTTGGATATATTTAATCCATTCTCCCAAGCATACCATTCGTAGGTTTTAGTTAAGGATGCTAAATCGTATTCGAAAATGCAATCATATCCAGATGAAGCAACTAAAATTTTATTTTCTGTAGGATGAAAATCTATGGTGTGAATGTAGCTAAACCAAGGGTTAGTAAGTTTTCTGGTTTGTTTGTCGTCTATTAAATAAACTACGTTTTCCGAAGCAATAGCCAAAATACCATCCTTAAAGGCAATTCCTCTCGGTTCTGACATTTTAACCAGAGTTTCGTTGGTAGTCATTTTGCCATCATTAATTTCTAATGCAGCAATACCGCCAATGCTCACAGCTCTTCTTTCTACACTTCCCGTTTTACTATTCGATTTGGAAGCTAAATATCTTGCTCTAATGGCTTGAACATCAAAACTCTTTATGGTTAAAAGAAGCTTGAATGGTTTGTAAAAGGAATGATCTTCGGTAAAAGATTTAATATTTATTTGCTCCATTATTTACAATGTAAAACCTTTGACAATTGTTCTGTTAATCCTTTTCGCGAATATTTTAAATGTACATTTCCTTTGTGTTTAGGCAATGCATTGTTGTTTTCTTTCCAATGCAAATAATTGGCAAGTACCGCACTCTTCAATTCGTTTTTATCAGCGTAATCTATCATTTCTTGATGTTTGCATTCTGAAATGATTTTAGCGGCATTGCCACCTTTTGGCCCAACCGAAAAGAGTGGGGTAGTAGAAGCCAGGTATTCAAATATTTTGCCTGTTAATAGGATGTCATTATTTTCAACTTCAGGAACTATAAAGAACAACATTTGACTGTTCTTCATTTTTTGGATTGCAACATGATGTGGGACAAATTCTTCGAACTTAATGTTACTATCTAAATTCAATTCTAATAGTTCCTTTTTTATTGCAGGGTTTGTGTTTCCAATCAATCGTAACTCAAAATCTTCTTTAAACTCTTGGTTGGTTTTAATCAGATCCGACAGTACCTCCCAAAATACTTTGCAATTTTGACTGGCTTTTAAATTACCAATATAGGATAAGCTAAATTTAGAATCGGTGACTTGTTGTATTCCTTCAAAATCTTCTGGGTCGTAGCCATTAAATATCAAATTAATGCCTTTTTTTCGATTCTTAAATTCACTCACAAGTCCAGGGGTAACCGTAATTAATTGATCACATTCTTTGATTACAGAAGTTTCCAATTTATGATCTTTAATGATACTCCTTTTGGATTTTGGTAATTGTTTGTTGTAGTAAATGTTGGTCCAAGGATCTCTGAAATCAGCAATCCATTTAAGGTTACCTAAGCGTTTTAATTTACGTCCAATTAAATGGGTGCTGTGCGGAGGGCCAGTAGTAATAATAGTGTCAATTTCTTGTTCTGTAATTATTTTAGCAGCTTTGGCATATGCAAATGGAGTCCAACCTATCCTTGCATCAGGGATAAATAAATTAGCTCTTATTTTTTGAGCTATTTTACCGATGATTCCTTTATTTTCTTCACCAGCATAGCCTATGGGAAGCTTGTTGTCTTTCTGGCCCATTAATTTGGCGTAAAGCGCAAAGGGCTCAATTGTTCTTGTTTTAAAAACCTGAAGATCCTCTGGTAGGTCGTTTGCTAAACTTTCATCGGAACTTGGGTAAGAACCATTGGCAATAGTAAGGATAACAGGATCCCAGCCAAAATCCCTTAAATATTTAGAGAATTTAACCCAGCGCTGAACTCCTGGTCCACTCGCAGGTGGCCAATAATATGTTATTACAAGGACTTTCTTCATTATCGGTAAATCTATGAAATGCCGAGCGTTCAATCGACCAGAATAAGAATACAATAAAGGTTTTTTTATTAGAAGGCGTATTGGTTTTTATCAATCAAATAATCCGCAATTCTTCGTCTTGCATTTTTCGCATTAATTGTAGGAGCCTTAGTGTATCTTTTTACCCCTAAAAGTAGCATACGTAACTCATCATTTTCGGCCCAGCCCATGGTTGCTTCTCTACCTGCAAATGCGATCTTGTGCGCTGCTTCATGCAAGAAAACTTGCATCATATCAATATATAATGCCGATGATTTTTCGTCTTTTGATTCGTAGATCTTTTGAGTTCTAAGTAGAACAGATTCTGCAACATAAGTCTGAATAAGCATATCTGCCAATTGTAAAATAATTTCTTGCTCACCTTCGATCTTAGTCTCGAATTTTTGAAATGCTGCTCCAGCTGTCAGCAGAACAGCTTTTTTTAGATTTTCAATTAATTTTTCCTCTTCTGCGAATTTACCTTCAGGTGCCTCGAAAGAAGGGATAGACATTAATTCTTTTCGAATTTTCAATGCCGGCCCTACCAAATCAATCTTTCCTTTAAATGCTCTTTTTGCAAGCATATCAATAGATAACAAACGGTTGATTTCGTTTGTGCCTTCAAAAATTCTATTGATACGGCTGTCTCTGTATAATCTGGCTACAGGATAGTCTTCTGAGAATCCATATCCACCATAAATTTGTACCGCTTCGTCAACAACAAAATCCGTTGCTTCAGACCCAAAGACTTTAATAATTGCAGCTTCAATAGCAAATTCTTCTGCAGCACCTAGTAGAGCTTCGTTTGCAGATTTACCGTCTGCTAAAAATTCCTCCTTCTTTTTAAGCACATCATCGCCAGTACGGTATACGGCAGATTCTAATGCAAACATCTGAATTGCTTGTTCGCCAAGTTTATGTTTTATAGCACCAAAATTTGCAATTGCCTGACCAAACTGTTTGCGTTCGTTAGCATATCGAACAGAGAAAGTACAAGATCTTTTTCCCGCTCCTAAAGCGGCTGCGCCTAATTTTATTCTCCCAATGTTTAGGATGTTAAAGGCAATTTTATGTCCTTCTCCTATTATACCTAACACGTTATCTACAGGTACTTTACAGTCAGAGAAAAATACTTGTCTGGTAGAAGATCCTTTGATGCCCATTTTGTGCTCTTCGTTTCCTAAGCTTAGCCCTTCTGTGCCTTTGTCTACAATGAAACCTGTAAATTTATCGCCATTAACTTTTGCGAAAACAATAAATACATCAGCAAAACCAGCATTGGTAATCCACATTTTTTGTCCGTTTAGGATGTAATGTTTTTTATCGTCTGTTAAGATCGCTTTCGTTTTAGCCGCAAGTGCGTCAGATCCAGATCCTGGTTCGGTTAAACAATAGGAAGCTTTTAGTTCGCCAGAGGCAAGTTTAGCAATGTATTTTTCTTTTTGTGCATCGGTTCCAAAGTATAATATAGGTAAGGTTCCAATTCCTGTATGAGCGGCTTGGGCCACAGCAAAAGAATGCGCAGCACCTACCAATTCATTAATCAATAGCCCTGTTGTAAATCCTTTACCAAATCCCCCATATTTTTCCGGAATAGATGCTCCAAGTAAACCGAGTTCTCCCGCCTTATCGAGCATAGAAACCATAAGTCCTTCCTCCATTTTGTCTAGTGCGTCTAGATTAGGAAAAACTTCGGCCTCTAAAAATTCATTTACCATAGAGCGAATCATGATTTGCTCTTCGTCATATTCCTCTGAGATAAATATGTCTTTATAGTCTGTTTTTTTTGTTAAAAATGAACCGCCAATTTTCTTCATGTTTTTCGTATTAAAATATTTCAAATACACCTGCGGCACCTTGGCCTGTTCCTACACACATTGTTACTATACCGTAACGCTGTTTTCTTCTTTGCATTTCGTTAAGCAGTTGCACTGTTAGTTTTGCTCCTGTACATCCCAATGGGTGGCCTAAAGCAATAGCGCCTCCGTTTACGTTTACTATTTCTGGATTTATTTCTAATGTTCTGATTACTGCCAGCGATTGCGATGCAAAAGCTTCGTTTAATTCAATTTGCTCGATGTCTTTTAATGTTAATCCAGCATGTTTTAGGGCTTTCGGAATGGCCTCTATTGGCCCAATTCCCATTGCTCTTGGAGCAACTCCAGCAACTCCATATCCTGCCAATCGAGCCATAGGTTGTAGATTTAATTCCTTCACCATTTCACCACTCATAACCATTACAAAAGCAGCGCCATCTGATGTTTGAGAAGCATTACCAGCAGTTACGGTTCCCATAGAATCAAATACGGGTCTTAACTTTGCTAGGGCTTCAACGGTCCCTCCGCGTCTCACGCCATCATCTTGGTCAACAGTTGATTTTTTGCTTTGTCTTTTTTCATTTTGATCTAAGAAAATTTCTTCGACTTCAATGGGAGCAATTCCAGAATTAAAATACCCTTCGTCTTGCGATCTTGCTGCTTTGTTATGAGAGTTTAGAGAAAATAAATCCTGGTCCTCTCTTGATATTTTATATGTTTTAGCCACCTCTTCAGCTGTTAGGCCCATGTTCCAGTAGTAATCTGGATGCGATAAACTCAGTTCATAATTTGGCGTTATTTTCCATCCGCCAAAAGGAATAGGAGACATACATTCTACGCCACCAGCAATAATGCAATTGGCCATGCCGCTTTGTATCTTGGCCGTGGCTATAGCAATAGACTCTAGTCCTGATGAACAATACCGGTTCACGGTCATTCCTGGAACTTTATCAGTTTCTAGTCCCATCAAAGAGACCATTCGGCCAATGTTGAGCCCTTGTTCTGCTTCCGGAGTAGCATTACCAACAATTACATCGTCTATCCTTTCTTTCTCTAAGCTGGGTAAGCTGTTCATTAAATGTTTAATGACCTGGCTTGCTAAATCGTCTGGTCTCGTAAATCTAAAAACACCTTTTCCAGATTTGCCTACGGCAGATCTAAAACCCTTAACTATATATGCATCTCTACTCATGATTAATTTCTTAAAGGTTTACCCGTTTTTAACATGTGCTCAATACGTTCTAGTGTTTTCTTTTCTCCACAAAGCGACAAAAACGCTTCTCTTTCTAAATCTAAAAGGTATTGTTCTGATACTTGTGTCTGGCTACTTAAATCTCCACCAGTCATAACGAAGCCCAGTTTTTCTGAAATCAATTTATCGTGATTAGAAATAAAATGAGCACTTTTCATGGATTCAGATCCCACCATAAACATTCCCAACCCTTGCCTACCTAAGACAGTAACTTTTTCTGAGATAGGGGTTTGGTAACCTGCATCGGCTAAAAACAAACATTGTTTTTTTGCTTCGGCAATTAGGGCATGTTTGTTTGCTACCACCCTGTCTATGCCTGGGCGTAAATAATTTAAATCAAAGGCTTCGTGCCCTGATGTAGAAACCTTAGCCATAGCAATGGTTAGGTAATGGTCTTTTAACGTTGCCAGTTGAATATCTCCATCAAAGTATTTGTCGGAAGCACGCTTTGCCAGTTCTTTACTTCCTCCACCACCAGGAATTAAACCTACTCCAAACTCAACCAATCCCATGTAATTTTCTGCTGCTGCAATAACAGCATCAGCATGCATTGCCGTTTCGCATCCACCTCCAAAGGTCATTCCTTGGGTGGCGGCAACTACTGGTATAGAGGAGTACCGCAGGCGCATTGTTGTATTTTGGAAGGTTCGAATGGCATTGTCTAATTCGTCATAATCCTGCTCAACAGCCATCATAAAGACCATCATTAAATTTGCACCCACCGAAAAGTGGTCGGCTTGGTTTCCAATAACCAAACCGTCATAAGACGACTCGGCTAAATCAAGTCCTTTATGAACTCCTTCAAGAACATCTCCGCCCAGAGAATTCATTTTACTTCGGAACTCGACATTGATAATGCCATCTCCTAAATCAATGATTCGCGATCCGCTATTTTCCCAAATGGTTTTTTCTCCAGCAAGCTGATCTAAAATAATGAAGCTTTCTTGTCCTTTAACAGCTTCAAAAGCATCGGATGCGGGATTGAAGCAAGTTTGTTTACCGCCCACTATTTGATAGAATTTCCCGTCAGACTCTGCAAATTTTCTAAATGCATCTGGAATGGTGATTCCATGTTTATCGATGAACGATAAGCTGTTTTTTGCTCCAATTACATCCCACAATTCAAAAGGACCATGGCTCCAGCCAAAGCCAGCTTTCATGGCCTTGTCAATGGCGTAAATAGAATCGGATATTTCTGGAAAACGATGGCTGGCATAACTGAATAACCCTAAAAAGTGTTTCTGGAAAAAAGTTCCAATTTCATCTTCAGATTTAAAAATGGCTCTAATTCTAGATTCCATTTTTTCTATTTGCTTTACTTTTTTAAGCGTACCAGAATTGATGTCTTGGCTCTGATACTCTAAAGACTCAAGGTTTAATTCTAAGATTTCGGATTTACCCTCTTTGTCTTTTATTTTCTTGTAGAATCCTTGACCCGATTTACTGCCCAGCCAATCTTGTTCCTGCATGTGTTTTATAAAGCTTGGCAGAACAAACATTTCCTTAGCTTCATCATTTGGGCAATTGGCTGTTAATCCATTTGCAACATGAATCAGGGTGTCTAAACCAACAACATCGCAGGTTCTAAAAGTAGCGGATTTTTGTCGGCCAATTAAGGTGCCAGTAAAGGCGTCTATAAGACCAACCGGAAGCTTTAATTCTGAAACCAGATGGAAAGTATTTTGAATGCTGTATACTCCAATTCTGTTTGCAATAAATGCAGGAGTGTCTTTACAAACAATAGCTGTTTTCCCTAATTGCTTTTGTCCGTAGTCCGAAAGGAATTCTAAAACTTCTGGTTTGGTTTTTGGCCCAGGAATAATTTCTAATAATTCTAAATATCGTGGAGGATTAAAGAAATGACTTCCACAGAAATGTTCTTGAAAATCTTCAGACCTACCTTCGCTAATTAAATGGATAGGGATGCCCGAAGTGTTGGTAGTAATAATTGTTCCGGGTTTTCTTACTTTTTCAATTTTCTCGAAAACCTGTTGTTTGATATCGAGTCTTTCGATTACGGCTTCCAAAATCCAATCACAATCAGAAAGTAATTCTAGGTCATCGTCAATGTTCCCTAATGTTACTCTGGATTTGAAATCTGATTTGTATAAAGAGGCCGGTTTACTTTTTAGGGTGTTCGCAAACGCATTATTTACAATTCGGTTTCTTACTATTTTATCATCAAAACCCAATCCTAATTTTTCTTCTTCGGACGTTAATTTAAAAGGAACGATGTCTAACAAAACAACTTCCAAACCAATATTTGCGAAATGACAGGCAATTCTTGAACCCATTATTCCAGAGCCTATTACAGCTGCTTTTTTTAATCTTCGTTTAGTCATTTTTGTAGATTCCTTTATTTTCAATAACTCGGTTAATTACAGAAAGCACTTTGATGCATGTTTTTACTTCTTCTTCGCTTAATTCCTCAGAAACTCTTTCGTTAAAGATGAGGACAGCATGCTTGGCCATATCTCTTTTACTTAAACCTTCTTTTGTAAGGTTTATTAGAACGCCCCTTCCATCGGTAGGATCTGGTTTACGTTGTATCAAACCCTTCTCCTCCATAGATTTTAGCGTTCTTGATAAACTGTGAGGCTCCATTCCCATTTGAGGACCAAGTTTGGTTGCAGGTGTTCCGTCAACCAAATCGATGTTAAGCAAAACAAAGCCTGTAGCCATTGTGCTGCTATATTCCAAAGCCCTATCGTTGTACATTCTAGATATTGCGTACCACGTTCGTTTGATATGGAAGTCTACCGTTTCTTCAGGTTTCATATGGGCTAAATTTCGTTCTCTTCCAAAGTTATAAAATATACTATGCAATGCATGGTATATTTGTATGATATTTTATCGTTTTGATTATCAGTGCCTAATGGTTGATTTAATGAATTTGTGAACACGAGTAAACACTGACAAAATGGGCTTATATTTGGGCTGTGTATCGATATAAGAAGATAGAAAATTTAAGTGATCCTCAGATTAAAAGTCTGGTGCTTCAGTATTCTAAAAAGTGTGAGAAGTCTTGCATCTTAGATTCAAATGTAAAGGGGGAATCAAACCACAATTTAGTTGATGGGGGATATGATTATTTGGCAGGATTAGGAGCAGTAGAATTTTTGCAAGCAGATGTAGCTTGTTTCGAAAGCTTAGATGTATTTGAGAAGAACCATCAAAGCGAATGGAAATTCCTGTCACTATCCTACGATTTAAAAAATGAAGTTGAGGCTTTGGAATCAATCAATCCAGATCTTATTCTGTTCCCTAATTTGAGTATTTTTATTCCAGAAATTATTGTTTCTATTAATGGTGATGTGATTCGGATAGGAGTGCACAATTCGGTTGAAATGGATATTGATAATTGGATTCAAAATCATACAATTTCTAGCGAGTTGGTTAATGTAGCTACGCCTCTAAAAGAAATAAAAGCACATACTCCAAAAGAACGTTACATCAAGCAATTTAATCGCTTGTTAGATCACATACAGTTTGGCGATATTTATGAAATAAATTATTGTCAGACGTTTTCGTCTTCCAATGTAGAGGAAGGTCCACAAGAGCTTTTCGAACGTTTAAATGCTATAGGAAAAGCACCTTTTTCTGCTTTGTACACTTGGAATGGGTTGGCTGTTATTTCGGCCAGTCCAGAACGGTATTTGGCAAAACGTGGTTCCACATTGTTTTCTCAGCCTATAAAGGGAACCATCAAAAGAGGGGCAACAAAAAAGGAGGATGAAGAACTTTCAGAAAACCTTTATCAGAACGAAAAAGAGCGATCGGAAAATGTAATGATTGTTGATTTGGTAAGAAATGATTTGTCGAAAGTGGCTCAAATGAATTCTG
>JBLHRE010000068.1:0-9292 GCA_047625765.1 Flavobacteriales bacterium | reverse complement strand
CGGAGTAGGATTTATACAGTATAGTGTAAACGGAGTAGACTTCTTTAATATAGGCTTGTTCGAGAACCTAGCGCCAGGAGTCTATGCAATAACAGCAAGAGATCAGAAAGGCTGTATATCAGAGGCTGTAACCGACACCGTTATAGAGCCAGGCGAACTGATAGCTTTTGCCAATGTAGACCAGCACATCTCATGTAATGGAGAGACCGATGGACAGATTACAGTACTTATGAGCGGGGGAATGCCACCGTTTGAGTATAGTATAGATGGCGGAACAAGCTATCAGAGTTCACCAACCTACACCGGTTTATCAAAGAACAATTACATCTTCCATGTAAGAGATGCAAATGGCTGTGAAACGATCTCCAATGCAACAAACATTATAGATCCACCACAGATATCAGTAGTAGCAACATTAGAAGAAGAGATAAGCTGTAACAATGCCAATGATGGCGTAATAAGAGCAGAAGGCTTTGGCGGAACAGGAGCATACAAGTTCTCGTTAGACGGTTCTACTTTTACTACAAACAATGTGTTTGCTAGTTTAGCACCAGGAACGTACAGTGTATACATTAAGGATGTAAATAGTTGTATTTCTATTGCTCCGGCAGTGGTACTTACCAACCCAGCCGCTTTGATATTGAATATCGAAGTGATGGAAAATGTAAGCTGTTTTGGAGGTGATGATGGTCGAATCCGAATTACAGGATCAGGCGGAGCAGGATCACTATTGTATAGTGTGAATGGCGGAACAACATATCAGGTAGCACAGGTTTTTAGTAACCTAAAGGCAGGTAATTACACCTGTGTTGTAAAAGATGCCAATGGATGTACCCAGAGCAAATCTGTAGATGTATTATCTCCAGAGCGTTTTGATATAACAACAACTGAAGTACATCACTATTACTCAGCAACAGACAAAGGATATATCGACTTAGAGGTAAATAATATCATACCACCGGTAAGCTATAATTGGAGTCATGGGCCAACCACGCAAGATGTAACAGGATTGTTACCATCAAACTACACCTGTATCATTACCGATGGTAATGGATGTTTACAGGATACGACTATAGAGATAATCGATAGTTCATCCGTAGGATTGGAAGAGCAAGAAAGCAATATCAACATCTATCCTAACCCAAGTACAGGGCTGGTAACGGTAGCTTGGGAAGGTTGGAAGGCAGGTGATACGTATAGATTGGAAGTCTTAAATGCAATTGGCGAAGTTGTTTATAACAAGCAATTGGCACAAGTAAGCGAAAGCGCGAAGGCAAGCATTGACTTAACGGGTAGATCTGAAGGAGTTTATTTTGTACAGATATACAACCAAGATCAAACACCAATTTCTACCTTACGCTTGATGTTGCAATAGCACAACACATAGAATAACCATTATCCAAATCGGCTGTCTTTCATTAGGCAGCCGATTTTTTTGTCAATTGACATATGTGTTAGTAGTTCTGTGCGTCAATATATTAAATCCCATAATTTTTAAGGATTAGACAATCTAAGGTCTGTAGGGAATAGATTTTAATTTCCATAATAGATCCTTTATTTTGTATTTGATAGTATTACTACTATATTTGCTTGCTTAAATACTTGTTTTAAGATTAAAAGTATTAGTACTGCTAAATAATCACACAAACTATGCAAAGCTTAATAGGGCAGCTCGAGATAAAGGTTAATGACAAAATTTTTCTAAAGGATCCAAACTCATCGGATCTGGGAAAGAACATTATTAGTCAAAGCATCCAATTGATTGATCAAATTGGTTTAGAAAACTTTACTTTTCGAAAGCTCGCAAAAGCACTAAGAACTGCTGAAAGTTCAATTTACCGTTATTTTGAAAGCAAGCACAAGCTTCTGATTTATATCATATCCTGGTATTGGGGCTGGATGGAATATCAGTTGGTATTTTCAATTAATAATATTACCGCTCTGGAAGAAAGGCTGAGAATGGCAATAACGGTGATTTCAAAAGATATTGGACTTGAAGAATCATACGGTCATATAGATTTAAATGTGCTTAACCGCATTGTTATTTCAGAATCGGCCAAAGCCTATTTGACAAAGGAAGTTGATGATGCCAACAAGGAGGGTTTTTATGTGGGTTATAAAAGACTGGTAGCTAGAATTAGCGATATAATTCTAGAAATCCGTCCTGATTTTAAGTATGCGCACACATTAACTTCTACTATAGTTGAAGGTGTGCATCATCAAAAATACTTTGCTGATCATTTACCTTCATTAACAGATTTTAAGGGAGATGTTAAGGAGTTGGCGACTTTTTATTCAGACATGGCCTTGGCATGTGTTAATAAAAACAAATAGGCCATGAAAATGTATATGAGTATTTCACCATTAAAAAGATTCTTTAACATGTTAAAGGTCGATAGGCAAGAGATATTAAGCATCTATGTTTATGCTTTGTTTAATGGGGTTTTGACACTTTCCTTGCCGCTGGGTATACAGGCTATTATTAGTCTTATCACTGGGGGACAGGTTTCAACATCTTGGATAGTTTTGGTGATATTTGTGATTGTAGGTGTGGCATTATCAGGCGTGATGCAAATTATTCAACTAACCATTTCCGAAAATCTCCAACAAAAAATATTTACGAGATCGGCTTTTGAGTTTGCTTATCGAATACCTCGAATGAAGTTGGAAGCGGTGGATAAACTGCATATCCCAGAATTGGTTAACCGTTTTTTTGATACGCTTTCTGTGCAAAAAGGATTGTCAAAAATTTTAATTGATTTTTCAAGCGCCTCATTACAAGTTGTTTTTGGACTTATTTTGCTTTCACTTTACCATCCATTTTTTATTCTGTTTAGTTTGGTTTTGGTTCTTGCAGTGTATTTAATATTCAGATTAACGTCACCTATAGGGTTGCGGACCAGTTTGGAGGAGTCGAAACGAAAATACGAGGTTGCACATTGGCTTGAAGAATTGGCAAGAACAATGGAAACATTTAAGCTTGCAGGAACTTCTAGTTTACCATTGTCAAAGACTGATGATGCGGTTGAGGAGTATCTTATTTCTAGAAAGGCCCATTTTAAATCATTATTGATGCAATACATCAGTTTGGTTGGTTTTAAAGTAATTATTGCTGCGGGTCTACTGTTAATTGGAGGCTTGTTAGTTATTAATCAGCAAATGAACATTGGGCAATTCGTTGCTTCGGAAATTATCATCATTCTTGTGCTTTCCTCTGTTGAAAAACTCATATTGAGTATGGAGACAATTTATGATGTGCTCACCGCCATAGAAAAAATTGGTACTGTAACGGATATACCTTTGGAGAGAGATAGTGGAACGAATTCTTCTGTAATAACAGAGGCAGGAATTCAAGTTAATATTAAAGATCTCACCTATAGATTCCCTGAAAACAATCAAGACACACTAAAGAATATTCGATTAAAAATAGAGGCTGGAGAAAAGGTCTGTCTGACAGGATTTAATGGGTCGGGAAAATCTTTATTACTTCAAATCATTGCCGGATTATTTCAAGATTTTTCAGGCTCATTATCTTACAATGGAATCCCTATGGGCAATTGGAGGATAGAAGATTTACGATCCATGATCGGTGAAAACCTTTCAAAAGAAGATGTTTTTAAGGGAACCTTAGAAGAGAACATTTCACTTAAAAAACCAAATATAACTTTAGAGCAAGTTCAAAGATCAGTTGCTATTGTTGGTTTAACAAGCTTTGTTGAAGCCCTAGCTGAGGGATACAATACGCTATTGATACCTGCTGGAAAAAATTTACCTAAAAGTATTCGCCTTAAAATTATGCTGGCAAGATGCATCGTGGGAGAGCCTAAGTTGATTCTATTAGGGGATAATTTTAATCAATTAAATTATACCGACAAACAAAGTTTACTAAACCATTTGTTGGAAGAGAAGTTTACCGTTTTAGCAATTTCCAATGATCTCGAAGTGATTAATAAATTTGATAAAGTGGCTGTATTGAACGAAGGGAATTTAATCGCTTTCGATTCGCCCAAATCGATTAAGGATACTAATTGGTACTCAATATTGTTTAAAACAAAATAGCTCGATGTTAAATATTAGTAAATATAGGATCGACAAAAAAGTAAATACGAAACTGTATCGTTCTTTTGCTATGTTAAAAGATTATCGAGCCAGTAGGGTCTTTAATAGGTTATTAGTGATTTCGCTTCTTCTTTTTGTTATTGCACTGTTCTTACCTTGGACTCAGAATATTCGGTCAAGAGGTTATCTTACAACTCTACAGCCCAATCAAAGACCGCAAACAATAAATTCGGTCATTGCTGGAAGGATTGAAAGTTGGTTTGTCACTGAAGGAGATTTCGTCCACAAAGGAGACTCCGTACTTTTTATTTCAGAAATAAAAGACGAATACTTTGACCCCAACTTGCTATCTCGAACAGCGGATCAAATAAAGTCTAAAGAGCTGATGGTTAGTTCTTATATGGAAAAAGTAAAAGCATTGGATAACCAAATTGATGCCTTGATACAGACCAAGGAGCTTAAATTAGAACAAGCTATAAACTATGTCAAGCAAGCAGAACTGAAAATACAATCAGACAGCATTAACTATCAGGCAGCAATTACTAATTTAACCATTGCCACTAGGCAGCTCGAGCGTATGGAAGAGCTGTACAAGGAAGGCTTGAAATCATTGACCGACCTAGAAACACGTAAGTTGAAATTGCAGGCAAGCCAAGCGAAAAAAGTTAGTGCGGTAAACAAACTTTTAGGTAGTCGGAATGAACTGATAAATGCAATGGTAGAACTGCATTCAATTGAAAGTCAATACCTGGATAAACTTTCAAAAGTCAATTCGGAGAAATATACGGCCTTATCAAGCGTATACGATTCTGAGGCTATGGTTACTAAAATGCAGAATCAATATATGAATTATTCAATTCGCAGTGGGTTTTATTTCATTACTGCGCCTCAGGATGGGTACATCACCAAGGCAATTCGTTCTGGTATAGGAGAAACCGTCAAAGCAGGAGAAGAGTTGGTAAGTATTATGCCTGATCAATATGATCTTGCGGTTGCCATGTATATTGCTCCTATGGATTTACCATTGATAGACAAAGGACAGCATATTCGCTTTATGTTCGATGGTTGGCCAGCAGTAGTTTTTTCTGGTTGGCCCAACCTTTCTTATGGAACTTTTGGAGGACAGGTTGTAGCCATTGATAATTTTATTAGTGAAAATGGTAAGTATCGTATCCTTGTTGCTCCCGACCCAAATGATGTCGAATGGCCAAATGAGTTAAGAGTAGGTTCAGGAGCTAACGGAATGGCATTGCTAAAAAATGTACCTATTTGGTATGAGTTATGGAGAAGGTTAAATGGATTTCCACCAGATTATTATAAGGTTGATGATAGTGACTCTTATACCATGAAGAATAAAGGGAAATGAATCTAAAGCCATATATTTTATTGCTGATTATAGCATTTCCATTAGCATTGAGAGGACAGCAAAGTACCGTTGTTTTAACTCCTGAGAAATTGTTGTGGTTTATTAAGAATTATCACCCAGTATCTGTTCAGAGTGACTTACTAATTGCTAAAGGAGAAAGTACTTTAAGAAAGGCTAGAGGTGCTTTCGATCCTTACTTATACTCGCAGATTGATCAAAAGCATTTTAACGATAAAAATTATTTCAGCATACATAATTCAGGTCTCAAAGTGCCTACTTGGTTTGGTGTAGAAATCAAAACGGGCTTTGATCAGAACAATGGAGCTTTTCTTAACCCAGAAAACACTGTGCCATCAGGAGGCCTATGGTATGGAGGTGTGTCAGTGCCTTTAGGTAAGAATTTGCTAATAGATAAACGAAGGGCAATTTTGCAGCAAGCAAAACTATTTTCAGAATCAACGGGAGTGCAGCAGCAAAAATTAATGAATGACCTTTATTTCGATGGAATGAAGGAGTATTGGAAGTGGGTAGAAGTTTGGAATCAGTATCTTGTATATGAAGAGTACCTAGAGTTAGCCCTTGAGCGGTTTGAAGCGGTTAAGAAAAGTTTTTCTTTTGGAGATATTCCTGCAATAGACACCTTGGAGGCCTTTATACAGGTGCAGAATAGACAAATGAATCGCAGTCAATCGTATCTTGATTACCAAAATACCACATTGGGTCTCTCCAATTTTATGTGGTTTGAAAATCTGACACCATTGGTGATTACCGATAGTATGAAGCCACCTGTTGTTGCCGAAATAGTGTTGAACTCTCTAATTTCAGCGGAAACATTTTATGATTTGATGTTTTTGTTGCAAGAATCACATCCAGAAATGCGCTTGTATGATTTTAAATTGGCAGACATGAACGTGGAGAAAAGATTGAAAGCCGAAAGTCTGAAGCCTAAAATCAACATTAACTATAATGTACTTAATGAGCCTTTAGGGAGCGATGTTCTAAGTGGACTTTCTTTTGAAAACTATAAGTGGGGACTTGCATTTAGTTTCCCTCTTTTTTTAAGAGAGCAGCGAGGTGATTTGCAGCTTACCAGATTAAAAATTCAAGAAACAGAATTAAGCCAACAGCAAAAACTATTAGAGTTAGAGAATAAGTTGAAATACTACTTTAACCAACAGGTAAATTTACAAGCTCAAGTAGCATTGTATAAAGATGCGGTAAACAATTACGCGCTTTTGTTGCAAGGAGAAAGAAGGAAATTTAATGCGGGCGAAAGCTCCCTTTTTCTTGTTAATTCCAGAGAGGCCAGCTTAATAAGCGCAAGAATAAAACTGATTGAATTAACTTCTAAATATAAAATTGCTCAAACCGGCTTGATTTGGGCAACAGGGAATCTTAATTTATAAGGGTATTGACACTGTATTAATATTACATGTCAATTAAACGCTAAAGCCGATTAGCTCTTGAAATCGGTTAGACCCCAAATACTTAAGAAGTAGATATTTATTCATCGAATAGTTAGGTACGCAATTTTTTGAGGGGCTTAAATGCTCCCTATTTTGCAGTAAATACGAGCATAGAAGAAGCGTTTTGGAAGCTCAAAAACGGATAAAAAAAAAGAGGCTTATCTTGCGATAAGCCTCTTAATCAGTACCCGAGGCCGGAATCGAACCGGCACGCCCTAAAGCACTGGATTTTGAATCCAGCGCGTCTACCAATTCCGCCACTCGGGCTTCTACCACTAGCAGAATGCGGCTGCAAAAATAAGCAAGAAAAGGGAATTCCAAAGCCTTTTCTTATTTTTTACTGATAATTGCATATTTGCCATTCTGTGAAGGTTTTTTTTATAAATTTGCAGCCTTCTTTTACAAAGAGGAAAATGGCATTAAATCAAGCATTTAACACTGTGATTATGAATAATGAGGTAAAAATATTTTCTGGTGCTGCAACTGTAGTTTTGGCAGAGAAAATAGCTGAAAGTTATGGTGTTCCGTTGGGGAACGTTATAACACATCATTTCTCTGATGGAGAGTTTCAGCCATCGTTTGAAGAAAGTATTCGTGGTTGCGATGTGTTTATTATTCAATCTACTACTCCTCCAAGCGATAATTTGATGGAGCTGTTGTTGATGATTGATGCTGCTCGTAGAGCTTCTGCCAGAAACATTATTGCGGTAATCCCTTATTTTGGTTTAGCGCGTCAAGACAGAAAAGATAAGCCACGTGTTCCAATAGGAGCGAAATTGTCGGCTAATTTACTTTCTGCTGCCGGTGCAACTAGAATAATGACAATGGATCTACATGCAGATCAGATTCAAGGGTTTTTTGAAGAGCCGGTAGATCACTTATTTGCTTCGGCCATATTTATGCCTTATATCAAAGGGTTGAACTTGCAGAACTTAACCATGGCATCGCCAGATATGGGGGGTTCTAAAAGAGCAAACAATTACGCGAATACTTTAAAAAGTGAGGTTGTAATTTGTTACAAGCAGCGTAAGAAAGCAAACGAGATTGAAAAAATGTTTGTGATTGGTGATGTAAAAGGAAGGAATATTATTTTGGCTGACGATATGGTTGATACAGCAGGTACTTTAACAAAGGCTGCTGAATTGATGATGGAGCAAGGCGCAAATAGTGTGCGTGCAATTTGTACACATCCTATTTTGTCTGGAGAGGCTTATGAGAGAATAGAGAAATCTATGTTAACAGAATTGATTGTAACAGATACAATTCCGTTGAAAAAGACATCTCCAAAAATTAAAGTATTGTCTGTTGCTGACTTATTTGCACGTGTTATCCATAAGGCGCACACCAACGAGTCTATTAGCGCAGAATTTGTTTAGAAATCATTTTTTTATTAATTAATAACTATTGCAATGAAATCATTTGCGATTAACGGTTCGGCAAGAGCTAGCATTGGGAAAACAAACTCTAAAGAGTTGAGATTAGCTGGTCTTGTGCCGTGTGTACTTTACGGTGGAGAAAAACAACTTCACTTCTCTTTGTCTTCAGTAGATTTAGACAAAGTAATATATACACCAAGTGTATATATCATCGAATTGAATATCGAAGGAGCTACTTATAGAGCTATCGTTAAAGATATCCAGTTTCACCCAGTTACAGACAATACACTTCATGTGGATTTCTTGGAATTGATCGAGGATAAAAAAGTTATGGTTAACATTCCGTTCAAAACTAATGGTGTTCCATTGGGTGTACGTAATGGTGGTAAATTACGTATCAATAAGCGTGCTTTAACTATTTCTGCTTTTCCTAAGGATTTGCCAGATTCTATTGAATTGAATATTGAGACTATGAGAATTGGTCATTCTGTTCGTATCAAAGATATCGAAGGTGACTTTGAATTCTTGCATCCAGAAAATCAGATCGTTGTAGCTGTGAATATGGCTCGTGGTGCTGCTGAAGAAGTAGAAGAAGAAGACGGAGCAGAAGCGCCTGCTGATGACGCTGCTGAATAGGTTATAGGATCGTGAAAAAGTTCCTTATTGCCGGCTTAGGTAACATTGGATCGGAATACGAGAATACGCGCCATAATATTGGCTTTAAGATATTGGACGCACTTGTAGAGAGTGCGTCCAATATTCGTTTTAAGGAAGATCGTTATGTTTCGGTTGCAGAGTATAAGTACAAGGGTAGAATATATGTTCTAATAAAACCCAATACTTATATGAACCTTAGTGGTAAGGCTGTAAATTATTGGTTGCAGAAAGAAAATATTCCTGTTTCTAATTTATTGGTGGTTACAGATGACATTGCTTTGGAATTTGGAACTATTAGGATAAAGGGAAAAGGCAGTGACGGGGGGCATAATGGATTAAAAGACATTATAGCAACTTTGGGTGACTCG
>JBLHRE010000067.1:0-9681 GCA_047625765.1 Flavobacteriales bacterium | reverse complement strand
TTAGGAGCATGTTTTAAGCTTATTTCCTCGTTGATATGGTTTTCTTGAGGTACTGCTTCAACTTTATTATTTATAAGTGCTTCAACCGTTTTTACCACTAATTTTCCGCCAATCACCATCAATCTATCGTGAATATCGCCTACATTATCGTCAGAACCAATCGCAATTGTTTCATTTAATAACAATCTTCCAGTATCAATTTTTTCATCCAGCAAGAATGTTGTGACACCTGTTTCCTTGTCGCCATTAATAATAGCCCAATTTAATGGTGCCGCACCACGGTATTGCGGAAGTAATGATCCATGTAAATTAAAGGTGCCCATAACTGGCATATCCCAAACTTCTTTTGGTAGCATTCTAAAAGCTACCACAATTTGTAAATCTGCTTTACACGATGCTAAATCGCTTAGGAATTCTGGAGCCTTTAATTTGGCAGGTTGTAAAATAGAGACCCCAAGCTCTAGTGCATATTTCTTAACTGCCGAAACCTGAATTTTATGCCCTCTTCCGGCAACCTTATCCTCTGTGGTTACAACGGCAACAATATTTGCTCCTGCAGCAACCAAGGCTTTTAAACTCTCAACGGCAAAATCAGGAGTGCCCATAAATACAATACGGATGTCTTTTATATTTTTCATGTGGTATCAATCTGATATTCTAAATCATTAATTGCTATAATAGCTCCATCATCAACTAAACTGCGCATAATTTCAATCAAGCGCTCGGCACTTTGTTCTTTTAGTTCCTGCGCAATTTCAGCGATATTTTTTTTTCCTTCTTGTAAGAATAGAAGAACAGTTTTTCGCAATGCATCTTCTTTTCTTTCAGCAGAACTAATCCTATTCTCTCTACATACATCACATATCCCGCAGGTTTCAGAAATTGTTTCTCCAAAATAATATAACAGCTGCTTACTTCTGCATACTGCTTTGCTTAAATAATCTATACTGGCATTGATTTGCTGCAATTTTACAATTTCAATACGCTCTATACTTTCTTTACTAATGCTAAAATGCTTGAAAGCTTGCCTAGGCTTAATCCAATCTATGGTATTGTTACTAGACTGCTCTTTATACGCTATAATGCCTTGCTGTTTTAGGGATTGTAGTAATTTCTGTAATTCGAGAACAGCTATTTTACAGCGCTTCGCTATTATAGGTTCATTAATAACTGTTGGCTTTTCGAAAAGACCTGAGTAGGAGCGGAGTAGCGTTTTTAATACATTTTCGTAATGCTTTTTACCCTTAATAAACTCGTGAAGTTTGTTTTGACTTATTATAATATGGAGTAGCGATCCATAGTTGCCATGGATGTTAAGTTTGAAATGCGCCTCAAACTCTAAAACCTTAATGGCTTCTAATACATCTCTTAAACGATATTTTCTTTGTTGACAAAATAGTGCCAAATCAATCGGATAACTAACCAGTTCTCCATCACTCTGTGCAATCTGTAGCGTATTGCAAAGCGCTTGATACACCTCCTTGGTAAAAGGTATGCTTGGAATGTTTCCTTTGCGCTCCTCTAATTTTAGAATGTCTCGCTTTTCGTGTAATACAATGGCATAGGAGTTTATCCCGTCTCTTCCTGCTCTTCCCGCTTCTTGGTAATATGCCTCTAAGGATGCAGGCATATCCATGTGTAATACCAAGCGTACATCGGGTTTGTCAATTCCCATTCCAAAGGCATTTGTTGCAACAATTACCCTAAATTCATTAGTAAGCCATTGCGATTGAATATTAGCACGTGTTCTAAATTCTAGGCCCGCATGGTATGCTTTAGAACTAATTCCTTTTTTTTGTAACCAGTTGCTTATTTCTGTGCAGGCATTTCTAGTTGCGGCATATATTAGAGTAGTACCTTTTACTTTGTTAAGAATCTCTACTAATTTCTGCCTTTTGTTTTCTGTTTCCCTAACAATATATCCAATATTAGATCTTTTAAAGCTGCCTTGAATAATATGTGGCTCTTGAAATTCAAGCTTTTTTTGAATATCAATTTTAGCATTATCGGTTGCTGAGGCTGTTAAGCCCAAAAAAGATATTTCTGGAAATAGACTCCTTACCACAGGGATTTTTAAATAGGAGGGACGGAAGTCATATCCCCATTCGGAAATACAGTGGGCTTCATCGATTGCTACAAAAGATAATTTTAAGCTTTGTAACCTTTGAATAAATTGCTCGGACTGCAATCTTTCTGGCGCAATAAATATAAATTTGTAGGCACCATAAAAGGCATTGTCTAATATCAATTCAACTTCTTTATATCTTAAGGTACTATTAATTACTGCTGCAGGTATGTTTCGTTTGCTTAAACCTTCGTATTGATCTTGCATTAATGCAATTAGAGGAGAGATAACCAAGCAAACTCCTTCCATAATTAATCCAGGTATTTGGTAACATATAGATTTACCACCTCCCGTAGGCAAAATAGCCAATGTATCTTTAGATTCTAGAACAGAGTCGATTATATCCTTTTGTAAAGGTCGAAAGGAATCGTAGTTCCAATAGTGTTTTAATATGTCGTGTGGTGACTGCAATAGTTTTTAATCCGAGTTAATATTAAACGTATTTATTTGGTATATTCAATATAAAATAAAAAATAAATGGGTAAGAAAAGCCAAAAAGAAATCTTTAATGATTTAAGAAAACGACTAGAAGAACAAAACGATTGGCCAGTAGTTTATATGTTTAAATTTATTATCCCTTCGGATATTAAAAAATTCGCTTTAGTCACCGCATTATTTGGCAGTGATGCTGAAGTCTATTCCAAGAATTCTAAAAAAGGCAACTTTACAAGTATAACCGCAAAAGAGGTAATGTTAAGTGCCGATGATGTAATGCATGTTTACCAAAGAGCAAGCCAAATAGAAGGCATTATTTCGCTTTAAGGCTTAAAATATTTTTTTGCTTCTACCATATTTGCATTCAAATCTTTTATTCTATTTTCATGAGCAGGGTGTGTTGACAAAAACTCTGGCGGTTGAGATCCGCCAGATAATTTAGCCATTCTTCCCCAAAACTTTGGAGCCGCTTCTGGATTATATCCCGCCATAGCCATAAATATCAATCCCAATCTATCCGCTTCAGATTCATGCGTCCTGCTAAAGGGCAACATAACTCCAACATTAGAACCCAAACCATAAGCGCTCATAAATAAGTTTTTAGTTGCTTCTGGCTTTTCTGTCAATGCTACAGAAAGTGCCATTCCACCCATTTGTTGCATCAAACTATGTGTCATTCTTTCGTTACCATGTTTTGCAATAGCATGTGCAACCTCATGTCCCATTACCACAGCAACACCTAAATCATCCTCACAGATAGGTAGTATTCCAGTATAGAAGGCCACTTTCCCACCAGGCATACACCATGCATTTACCATATTTGGGTCGTCAATAACGTTAAATTCCCAAGCAAAACCTTCTACTAGTTTTTCTTGCTTGATTTGTTTCATAAAAGCTTCTACAGCTAGTTTAATTTTCGCACCAACCTTTTTTACTTGCTGTACTCTAGGGTCTGAATCTGGAAGTTTTTTAGCTTCATTCAATACCGTTTTATAATTGGTATAGCTCATGCTTTGCATTTCGCCAGAAGACATCCAAGTGGTTTGTTTTCTTCCTGTCAACGGAACCTTAGAACAAGCTACCATCAAAATCATTACCAATAATAAAGAAATATTTCTGTTCATAATATGTGATTTTGAAACCTCATAAAACTACATAAATATGTGATTATTCTTTTAAAATTACTTGATATTAATAATGTTAAAAGCGCTTTATAATCCATTAAATCTTCAGTAGCTTTAAAGTCGATATTAAACATGAAAACATAAAAAAAGCGGGATTGTTAATAGCCTTTATTTTAATGTCTTACGTGTTGATTGGGTAGGCTCAAGAGGCGGAGCAGCGAGCAGGAGAGATGGTTTAAGTTTAAACTATTTCACTTCTGGTTCTGTGGCAATAGAAGGATTTTTGACTATTGCTGACAATCATTTTTCAATTGCCGGGATATTTGAAATGCACAAACCAACAAATGGTTTACATCTGCCCGTTTTGTTTTTAGGATATCGATGGGTACCTTATGTAGGTTTGTACGATAATAGTACCAAGAATGATGATATAAGAATTGGAGCAACGGAATTATTGGATTGAAATACTGTTTTCCGAAGGCACTATTACGGTTGGTTTAGATTACAATCCAAAGATTCAAATTGTTAATGATTTTTATGAAGTAGACTTTTTAGCTACTATCATGTATATTTTTTAAGTTTTATTTTTACAGAGATTACTATGAATATGACAAAGAGTGAGGCAATAATTGCATTGGAAGAAAAGCACGGAGCACATAATTACCATCCTTTGCCAGTTGTTTTGGCAAAAGGTGAAGGTGTTTTTGTTTGGGATGTTGAAGGCAAACGCTATTATGATTTTTTATCTGCGTATTCAGCTGTAAATCAAGGGCATTGTCATCCGAAGATTGTAAAAGCATTAACAGACCAAGCTTCTGTTCTTACTTTAACCTCAAGAGCTTTTTATAACGATACTTTAGGGGAGTATGAAAAATACGTAACAGAGTATTTTGGCTTTGATAAAGTATTACCCATGAATACTGGTGCAGAAGCCGTTGAAACAGCTTTGAAATTGGCACGTAAATGGGGTTACGAAAAGAAAGGGATTCCTACCAATCAAGCAAAAATTATTGTTTGTGAAAATAATTTTCACGGTAGAACAATCACGATTATTTCTGCGTCTAACGATCCTGATGCTACACATAATTTTGGTCCATTTACACCTGGGCTAGAAAGCATTCCTTACAACGATATTGGCGCATTGGAAAATGCCTTAAAGGATACCAATGTCGCTGCATTTATGGTTGAACCAATTCAAGGTGAAGCAGGAGTATTTGTGCCAGACGAAGGATATTTAGTAGCTGCGAAAGCTTTATGTGTTAAGCACAATGTTCTTTTTATTGCTGATGAGGTGCAGACTGGAATTGCAAGAACAGGACGCTTATTAGCGACTTGTGGAGATTGCTCTTGCGTTGATAAGAGTTGTTCAGGGGAACCAGAAGTTAAACCAGATGTTTTGATTTTAGGTAAAGCCATCTCTGGTGGTGTTTTTCCGGTAGCTGCAGTATTGGCAGATAACCACATTATGGAGGTTATTAAGCCTGGCGAACATGGCTCTACTTTTGGAGGAAACCCTTTAGCGTGTAAAGTTGCCATTGCAGCATTGGAAGTGATAAAAGATGAAAAACTTGCCGAAAATGCAGAGCGATTGGGTAAGATTTTAAGGGCAGAACTAGAGAACTTCGATAATGATATGATTACCTTGGTAAGAGGTAAAGGCTTATTGAATGCTATTGTTATTAAACCTAAGAACGGTAAAGAAGCTTGGGATGTTTGTTTAAAGCTAAGAGACAATGGTTTGTTAGCAAAACCAACCCATGGAGATATTATTAGATTCGCACCTCCTTTGGTTATGACAGAAGAGCAATTAATGGAATGTCTTAAAATTATTAAGGATACCATTTTATCATTTTAAGAATATTTTAAAATATAAAGCGGTCCTAGTGGCCGCTTTTTTTTGGCTTATGATTTCATATAACATTTCAGCAGGCAATCCTTCGCAACATATTTTTGAAATTGTAATGCGAGTTCCTGTTAACAATAGAAAGCAATTAAACTTGCAATTGCCAGCCTGGCGCCCTGGACGTTATGAACTGGCAAATTTCGCCAAGAATATTATTTCGTTTGACCCTACAGATGAAATGGGAGTGCATTTAAACTTCCGAAAAATCACCAAAGATTTATGGGAGATAGAAGTAGAAGGTTTGGCATTTGTGAAAATAAAATACTCCTACTATTCTAATGAGTTAAATGCAGGAAGCACGTATGTTGATAGCTTGCAATGGTATATGAACCCCGTAAACTGTTTGCTGTTTGATACCGAACAACAAATGGAAGAACATGAGGTAATATTAAATTTCCCATCCGACTACGAATTGGCTAGTCCCATTAAGATAGCCGCCAACAAAATGTTAGCTAAAAGTTTCGATGAATTAGCCGACAACCCTTTTATAGCTTCTAATGCGCTAAAAAAGAAATCTTTTGTTGAAGGTGATTGTGAGTTTGTGCTTTGGTTTCAAGGTCCTATCGATCCAGACTGGGAAAAGGTCTTAAGCCATTTTAAAGCCTATACCCAAGAGCAAATTTCAAACTTTGGTAGTTTCCCTGTAAAGGAATACCATTACTTATTTCAAATAACCCCTTACACGCATTACCATGGAGTGGAACACACTCAGAGCACCGTTATTACTTTAGGTCCTGCAAATGAACTAATGAGTACCGACAGATATCTAAAGCTATTGGGTGTAAGTTCTCATGAATTATATCACACTTGGAATATTAAAACCATACGTCCAAAAGAAATGCTTCCGTATGATTTTAGTAAGGAAAATTATACGAAACAGGGCTTTGTTGCTGAAGGTGTAACAACGTATATGGGAGATTTAATGCTATATAGGTCGCAAGTATATTCTTGGGAGCAATTTGTAGCAACGCTAGAAGTGAACCTAAAAAAACATTTCGACAATTTTGGTCGGTTTAATATGTCTGTTGCCGATTCTAGTTTCGATACCTGGTTAGATGGATATACTTTAGGAGCACCCAATAGAAAGGTATCTATATATACCGAAGGTGCTCTTAACATGTTAATGATTGATGTAATAATTCTACAAAACAGTAATTGCAATGATAGTTTGCATACCGTTATGAAAGATCTGTATACCGATTTTGCATTAAATGGAGTGGGGTATACAGAAGTTGACTTTAATAATTTGTGTATCAAATATGGTGGAGAGAAGATTGATTCAATTTTCGAAAAGCATATTTACGGAACAGCAGATTTTCTTCCTAACCTTAAAAAATACTTTAATAGCCTTGGATTGAACTTAATTTTCGAAGCTCAAATTGAAGGCTTAGAAGGTTCTTATGGTATCAAAACCAATCCATCATTAAGTAATAATAAAATGAGAATAACAGCCATTCATCCCAATTCTTCTGCAATACAGGCGGGGGTGGCTGTTGGAGATTATATTCTAAACTTTGATATGGAAGAAGGAAGTATTATTGTGGAGCAATTATTTGGTATTAAAACCTTAAACCTAGTGGAAGGTGAGTTTTATCAGAACCCGAAATTGAGCAAGGAAAAAGCCCCTTCTGAAGAACAAAAGAGGCTTTTTAAAATGTGGTCTAAAAACACGTTTTAACGAATCAGGGTTATACTTCCCTTTCTAAGGTGTTCTTGACCAGTATAATCCGTGTAAGTTAAGCGATAAGAATATACTCCTTGCTGGCTAGTAATTTTACTATCCATTATTGTACCATCCCATTCTCTTCCAGGAAAGCTAGATTCAAATACTAATTTTCCCCAACGGTCGTATATCTTAAAGTTATATGTGTCTGGGAAATGACCTCTTACTTTAGGCCCGAAGGTTTCGTTAATATTATCTCCGTCTGGCGTAAATGCGTTTGCAATAAATACACGTAAATTATTTTCTACTGTAATTTTACAATAATGGATACTGTCACATCCAAATTGATCCCAAATACGAAGACTTACATCAAAAGTTCCCAATTCTGTATAGGTATGGCTAGGGTTTCTTTGATTTGAACCCGTACCATCGCCAAAGTTCCAATCCCACTGAGAAGCTCTGCTAGAGTAATCAGAAAAATAAAAGATAGGATCATCGGAATAAATGGTGTCGTTGTTGCAGTTACAATTTACTACAGGAGCTGGTAAAAACATTAGCTCAACAGTGTCTATAGTAACACAAATTACATTACTGTCTTTCCAATAAAATTCATAGATACCTAAACCAACAGAGCTAATATCAATGGTAGAATTTTCATTGGTAACATCAGAGTATATTGCTCCAGAAGGTCCAGACCAAGACCCAAACCCAAGGGCTGGTTGGGCTTTAAAGGTGTAGAAATCTCCGCAGAATCTATCGTCAGGTCCAGCATTAGGAGTAGGTACTTGATAGAAACATAAAGTAACTTGATCTTGATCGGTACACGTTCCATTTACTAAGGTCCAAATAAACGTATAGCAACCATAATTTGGTACTATTACTCCCGAAATGGAATCGTTAACATTGCTGAATATTACTTGTGGATCTGTACTGGTCCAAGTGCCTAATCCAACATTGGCACTTCCGTTCATATTTGTGCTTAGTCCACAAATAGTATCGTTAGTACCCGCATTAGCTACTGGCTGTTCGTAAAAGTTAATGATAACAGCATCTGTATCCACACAAATGTCATTGGCTTCTGTCCAGTAGAAAGTGTAAGTTCCATATCCTAAAGCAGCAATATTAACAGTGGTATTTGCCATAAAAGGAGTTCCAAATGTTGCGCCTATTGGCCCAGTCCACTCACCATTACCTACACTAGCCGTTGCTGATAAATTACCGTTTAAAGCACAGAAATTGGCTGTTGTACCTGCATTAGCCATAGGTTGTTGGAAAAACCAAATTGATACGGTAGCATTATCAGTACAAGGTCCATTTGTTTCTGTCCAAGTAAAAATATGCATCCCATAGGTGCTAACGCTTACGGCACTTGTTGCTGAAGTATCATTAGAAAAAACACCATTTCCTGTCCATTTACCTGATCCAGCCGAAGGAAAGGCATTTAATGTATAACTCAATCCACAAATAGTATCATTTACTCCAGCATTGGAAATGGGTTGCTGATAAAATCCAACAGTAATTGTATCAACATCTGTACAATTCATATTGGTTTCTGTCCAATACAAATCGTAGGTTCCATAGCCCTCTAGGCTTGCATTTGCATTGGAAATTGGTGTGCTGTTAGGTGTAAATGTAATACCAGGATAATTCGAAGACCATAGTCCATTACCTATGGATGGACTAGCAATTAAATTTGCATCAAATCCACAGGTATCAAAATTTAATCCTGCATTGGCAATTGGTTGCTGGTAAAAGCAAAATTCTACCGTGTCAGAATCAATACATACGCCATTGGTCTCTGTCCAAATTAAATTACAACATCCAAACTCTTGATTATTGAAAACATCGGTTATTGGATTTGTGGAGCTACTAAAAGTAATATAAGCGCAATCGGAAGTCCAAACACCCGTACCTGAAGAAGGAGTAGCGCTTGTTTTGCCAGAAATAGTACATATTGTTTGGTCTAGGCCTGCATAGGATACTGGTTGGTCAAAAAAGCAAATATCTACAGAATCTACGACCGAACAGAACTTGTAATCTATGGTCCAATAAAAGGTATAACAACCATAGCCTAAAAGAGTAAGATCTGCTTTGGCATCTCTGTCATTTGCATCTACAGTATAGTTAACATTTACGGGAGTACCTGATGCATCCCTAGCTGTCCAAGTGCCCGTACCTTTAGGTCCTGGAGTAGATCCCTTAAGATCTACACTATAGCCACAAACATTGGTATCGTTTCCTGCAGAAATAAGTGGGGTGTCAAAAAAGTTTATCGCAATCGTGTCAATATCAAAACAGATTCCATTATCCTCTCTCCAATAAAATTGTGATATACCAAAACCATCAACACACACACTGGTTTTAGAATCGTTAACATCAGCAAAAATTGCAGTAAGGTTATTAGAAGTCCAAGTTCCCATACCAACAGATG
>JBLHRE010000066.1:0-9875 GCA_047625765.1 Flavobacteriales bacterium | reverse complement strand
GGTTTCAAATGTAGTAAATCCTTTTCAATTAAACATAAAGATTATACCAATTCAATATAATTAGCAATTACTTTCATTAAAATCAAATTAATAAGTTCAGCAGCACAACTGGTGAGTTCATAAATCCTATTTTTGCAAACTTGACATAAATAGTAATGACAGAACAAATACAACAAGCCAAAAACTCTAAAGGATTTATTGAAATTAAAGGAGCTAGACTGCATAATTTAAAAAATATAGATGTAAACATTCCTCGAAATCAACTTGTTGTAATAACCGGTCTATCAGGGTCGGGTAAATCCAGCTTGGCTTTTGACACCTTATATGCCGAAGGGCAAAGAAGATATGTTGAAAGTCTTTCTTCGTATGCAAGGCAATTTTTAGGCAGGTTAAATAAACCCGAAGTAGACAGCATTAAAGGTATTGCTCCAGCTATTGCTATTGAACAAAAAGTAAATAGCCGAAATCCTAGATCAACAGTTGGTACAACCACAGAGATTTACGATTATTTAAAATTACTTTTCGCCAGAATTGGGAAAACATATAGCCCAATTTCAAATACCGAAGTCAGTAGAAATACAACTTCAGACGTCATTGATTTTATTCAAACACTGGATGATACTACTCGATTCCAAGTTCTTAGTCCTATCCAATTGCTAAATGATAGAACTATCGAAGATCAATTGGCAATTTTAAGAGACCAAGGCTATTCTAGGGTATCGACCAAAGACCAAATTTTTCTTATTGATGATCTACTAGAGAATAAAAACATTCCAAAGACAGATCTATTTATTGTTATCGATCGATTAACCGCTGCGCGTGATGAGGATAATATAAATCGTATTGCAGATTCCATTCAAACCTCCTTTTATGAAGGTAAGGGGTATTGCATTATTGATATTCCAAATGAAAATGCAAAGCATGAATTCAGCAATAAGTTCGAAGCAGATGGAATGCTTTTCGAAGAACCAACCGAACACTTATTTAGCTTTAACAACCCTATAGGAGCTTGCCCTAAATGCGAAGGTTACGGAAGTATTATTGGTGTTGATGAAGGACTCGTTATACCAAACACAGGATTATCTGTTTATGATGATGCTATTGTGTGTTGGAAAGGAGAAAAAATGTCTGAGTGGAAAGACCAATTGGTAATGAGTGCCTATAAATTCGATTTCCCTGTACACACTGCCTATTATCAATTAACCGAAGAGCAGAAAACTTTAATATGGGAAGGGAACTCTCACTTTAAAGGTATTAATGAGTTTTTTACTTTTGTTGAAAGCAATAGCTACAAGATTCAGTACAGAGTTATGTTATCAAGGTATAGAGGTAAAACAATCTGTACTACTTGTAATGGCACAAGACTTAAAAAAGAAGCCAGTTATATAAAAATTGGAGAACAAACACTCCCACAATTAGTCAATAGATCTATAGAGGAGTTGAAAAATGTTTTCGACAACATCGAATTAGATAAAAACCAAGAAAAAATAGCCAAGCGACTCTTGGTTGAAATAAAAACTAGACTAAAATTTATTGATCAGGTTGGACTTGGTTACTTAACATTAAACCGTCTTTCTTCCACTTTATCAGGAGGTGAGAGTCAAAGAATCAATCTCGCCACATCTTTAGGGAGTAGTTTAGTTGGATCAATGTATATTCTAGATGAACCTAGTATTGGACTACACCCAAAAGATACCGAACGACTTATAGAAGTCCTAAAGTCACTTAGAGATTTAGGAAATACAGTTATAGTAGTAGAACACGAGGAAGAGGTAATGAAAGCTGCGGATTATATTATTGACATTGGACCAGAGGCTGGCTCCCTTGGAGGAAACGTTGTTTTTGAAGGGATTTATAGTCAATTACTTAAATCGGATAGTTTAACAGGACAATATTTAAGCGGAACCCTATCTATTCCCGTTCCAGAATTCATAAACCAAAGCAAAGAATTTATTACAATTAAAGGTGCGCGTGAGCATAACCTAAAAAATATAGATGTATCATTTCAGTTAGGAGGACTTACCGTTGTTTCTGGTGTTAGTGGCTCTGGGAAGTCAACATTAGTAAAAGATATTCTGTATCCTGGCTTGAAGAGAATCATAGATGAAACAGGTATTAAACCAGGACAACATGACAAGATTGAAGGTTCTATCGATCAAATAAAACACATAGAGTTTGTCGATCAAAATCCTATTGGCAAAAGTTCCAGATCTAATCCTGTAACCTATGTTAAGGCATACGATGAGATAAGATCCTTATTTG
This sequence comes from Flavobacteriales bacterium, assembly GCA_047625765.1. GTDB lineage: Bacteria > Bacteroidota > Bacteroidia > Flavobacteriales > JBLHRE01 > JBLHRE01. The sequence goes on along the minus strand of JBLHRE010000066.1, from coordinate 7,613 downwards.
CATCAACAAAATCGGCTCAGTTAAATGGATTTAAAACAAAACATTTTTCCTTTAATGTTGAGGGAGGAAGGTGTGCTACTTGCCAAGGAGAAGGAACAACCACCGTGGGCATGCAATTTATGGCCGATATTCAATTGGTTTGTGAAACATGCGAAGGCAAGCGTTTCAAAGAAGAAGTATTATCAGTAAAATTCGAAGACAAGAATATTTCAGACATATTAGATCTAACCATCAACCAAGCAATAGCCTTTTTTAACGCTGCTAATCAAACCAAAATTGTAGACCGACTGCAACCATTGCAGGACGTAGGATTAGGCTATGTACACATGGGTCAATCATCTAACACATTAAGTGGAGGAGAAGCTCAGCGCGTTAAGCTTGCAACATTCCTTGGTAAAGGTCAAAATAGTAATCAGACTACCCTATTTATATTTGACGAACCTACAACCGGCCTGCATTTTCATGATGTACAAAAGTTACTTACGTCCTTTAATGCTTTAATAGACAAGGGACATTCTATTGTGGTAATTGAGCATAATATGGAGGTAATTAAATGTGCTGATTGGTTAATCGACTTAGGCCCTGATGGTGGTGAAAATGGTGGATCACTTTTATTCAGTGGTCCAAGAAATGAAATTAATGCATCATCAAATTCAAAATCACATACCATTCAACATCTTTTAGGTTATTTATAAACCCACCTCCAAAGTAGCCCTATCAGGAATCGAACCTGAACCTTGAGAACCGGAATCTCAAATACTATCCATTATACTATAGGGCTTAAAATCGCATGCTAATTTAGTAATCCCTTTTATGGATGATTAAGGTTTATACAAAATACAAAGTGAATATCTAAATTCCTATATGCTACAAATAATATAGTTTTACTCATAAGCATAAAGACTGTTATCATTAAAATAAACCACAAGACCACTATCACTTGATTTCCTAATCCTAAATAAAAACAAGCCTTTATCCCTCAACCCAAATCGACCAGAATAGAGGGTCAAAACTATAGTTTAGTATGCATTGTTAAAATAATCCTTCAGGTATTCCCCCATCATTTTATTACGAGTATATACCTTCTTTTTATCATATGTTAAGTGACCGGAAGCAGCCCATAGTATTATTTTTTTATCTGGATTCTCTTTTATATAGAATAACAACTTTCATACATCAATGAATCCCTATCTGATTCAGAAGAAGCATAATGCCTTCTTTTGTAATCGCACTCCATATTTGTAAAGGCACGCTTCCAAAATAATTATTCACTACTGTACATCAGGATACTATTGAGAAAATAAGACAATCTAAATGTGGGTCAAGTGAAACTTCAAAACCAAAATTTTCTAGAAATGCGTTTATTATTTCCTTTTACCACGAGAGTTTCTCCTTACCATTTACATATAAAAACTATCATTACTTTGCTTGTATCCCTGACTTTTAAGAATGGAAACCGATAAAGAGAAAAGTGTTAGCTTTGTTTTTGATTCTAATCATTTAAAACATTAGTATATGAAAAGTAAATTACATTCACTTTTGAAAAACCATATCGGATTTTCTTCTCTAATTAAGAATAAGTATCTCCTTATTTGTTCAGTTACCTTCTTAATGACTTTTAGCCTACAAGCACAAGTCCGTCCAAACATTAACAGTTTGAATGTTGACCCTGGACTAACTATCACACAAGAACAGGAGGAGTTGGCTTGCGCAGTAAAAGATTTTTTAGAAGCTAATCATGATTTTGTTGATAAACATAGAACCCAGAACATTCATGATCAAGGCCCTAATTTCTATGCATGGCATAGACACTTTGTTGGGATTTTAGAAGAACATCTTATTAGTATTGGAATGGGGAAATATGTTCCCTTTCCAAAATGGGATCCCCTCACCTCTGTCCCTCCCGCATTTTGTGGCACAGGCCCCTGTCGTTATGCTAATTTCCCTGCTGGGCATGGCGACCCTGTAACAACGGTGGGTTGCGGGCCGACTAGTTGCGATTTCTTAAGCAGTGTAGGACCCATTTGCGACTATTCTTCATTGAGTGATTTAGGAAGAGCTTCTGATGGACCACATGGTTGCGCACATAGCCTACAAACATTTTCAGGTAGTGCATTTCACCAAGCACCAAGCAATCCATGGTTTTTTATTTGGCATGCCTTTGTGGACGATGTATGGAAAGAATGGGAATGTAATTGCACCAACAATCCTTCGCAACAAATCAGCGGAGTTGATTTATGGATGATGGATATTAATAATGACCAGAAATCAATAATTAGCGATGGACTAGATGTAGGCTATGAACCATTCCCCGTAACTATTCCATTAGGCGAAGTTCCTATTTATCTCTCTACCGATATTTGGGTGAGGATTTTGGATGATGGTAAATTTAACGAAGGCATCAACTCTGGCACCACCAATCCTGGAAATCAAACCCATCAAAATCCCGATTATTCAGCATCTGGAAATGACAATTTTGTGTATGTAAAAGTACGCAACAGGGGATGCCAAGCATCATCGGGTGGTGATAAATTAAAACTTTACTGGTCCAAAGCATCGACAGGTTTAAACTGGCCCACTACCTGGGAAAATCATAACCCCAATGGCAACCTACTCAAAGGCGATGTGATTGGAGAATTGACCATCCCACCAATCAAAGCAGGAGGAATGACTATTTTAAAGTTTTCATGGAACCCACCAAATCCAGAAGATTTTGGAGATAGTCCAGACCAAGGTTCTCATGTATGCTTATTGGCTCGTATTGAAACAAGCCCCAAATCAGGGCCATTTGATCCACTTTACAACTATGGGATGAAATTTACTGAAACATCTGATTTGACTAAAAATGTGGTAAACAATAATAATATCGTTTGGAAAAATGTAACGGTAGTAAACACTCCTATTAATGGACGAATTGGTATTATTGTAGGCAATCCATGTAACGAGGTTACCCGTCTGAATTTTGCATTTGCAGTCCCCCCTGAGGATTTAGGTAATAAAACTATTGACGATGGAAGTTACACCAGTGGACACAATATTATCACGCTAGGACCGAAAGAAGATTTCACCGAGAACGGGACAGTAATTGTTGACCTTGGAAGAGAAGTATACACAAAATGGGTTGAAGGTGGAAAAAAAGGTAATAATGTTGAGGATAATCATTTTATCCATAAAACCTTAAATGGCATTTTACAACGTAGACCGTTACAATACTTAATGGATCAGCCTTCTCCATATGCCATATCGGTAACTGGTACAAATGCTACCATAGAAAATCTTCAATTTGACGCGAATGAATATCAGACTATCCATGTAGAGTTTTTCTATCATCCTCAGCCAACAGGTGCAACAAAACGAGATTTTCAATATCTAGTTCATCAAAAATCAGCATCCCCAACCGCTAAGTGTAGTGGTATAGGTGGTGAAGGTTTTGATATTAGCCGCCCACAATGCACCTTGCCTTATGCAGGACCTAATGTAACTATCGGCCAAGGCTGCACGACCACCTTAACAGCATCTCCTATTGTTACAGGGGCTACTTATAAATGGTTCAATAATTCCAATGGAAGCTTTGTTAATTCAGGCTCATCTATTGAAGTTTCCCCCTTAGTGAATACTTCGTACGAGTTACAAGTAGCTACTCCCGATAGGTGTGTAGGATATGATATTGTAAATGTTGCTATCGATAACAGCCCTTTCTCAGCATGTTTGACAATTTCACCAACGAGATGTTTCTCAAATGTGTCAGTTTATCCTAATCCCGCAAACTCAGTATCAGTAAATGTAAGATTTACTACTGAGGAAAATGCACCCCTTTCAATCACATTAGCAACTATTTTAGGAGTTGTTAAATTGCAACAATTTCCAACTTCAATAATTGGTGAAAATACACTCCAATTAGATGTTGCCAACCTTCCTACTGGTGTCTATAAACTAAGTATTAAATGTACCAATGGGACAGGTTCTTATACAGAAACCATCACCAAGTATTAATTCAATAAACAGAGGTGGAGTTGACCACCTCTGTTTATCTTCAATTTAACGTGAATTTTATGACTCGAATGTTAAAAATAGCAACATTTTTTCTGTTAGCACCAATGTATATAACAGCACAATGGCAGAGCAGCAGCCTGTTAGGCAATAAATACTCCTTTCAAAAAATAACTTTTTTAAATGACAGTACAGGTTTTGTTGTGGGGCTAAACGGTTTTTATGATGGGGTGGTTCTGAAAACAGATAATAATGGAACTAATTGGGATAGTACACATTTTGATTTTGGTATCAATTCCATCCATTTTCTAAACGAAAACACAGGTTACTTTGCAACGAAATCGGATTACTGTTATTTATATAAGACTATAAATAATGGCCGTACTTGGGAAAAAAAATCAAGTGCAAATGGTACCGTAGGTGGTCAAGGTGCGAATAAAGGATTATTTGTCGTTGACACGAACACAATTTTTTGGGGGTCAGGAAAAGTTGTTATTAAAGTTGAAAATGATACTTCAAAATTTTCGCCAAGGAGTATTCCATTTAGTTCAATTGATGCGATACATTTTTTCAATGAGACCACCGGAATTTTAGCTGGACACGACTCAGGGTTGATAGCCAAAGTAACAACCAATGGAGGCAACTCATGGGAAAGCACTTCAACAGCATATAATGTTTATGATTTTAGTTTTCCTATTCCAGCTACAGGATATGCGGTAGGACGAAATGGGTTAATTATAAAAACCACCGATGGTGGCGACAATTGGATACTACAAACGTCTGGTATTGCTACTTTGCTTAACGCAATTTATTGCACAGACAATAACAGGTGCTATGCCGTAGGCAATAACGGAGTTATACTTGAAACCACTAATGGAGGCAATTCTTGGGAACAAAATCCATCGGCAACTACTCAGAATTTAAACTCTATCTATTGTACTCAAAATAGCTGTTATGCTGTTGGAGATTCCGGGGTAATTCTGAAAAAAGAAATTTCTCTTGGTCTTGTTGACCTTGAAAAAGCAATAAAGAATAGTCTTTTAATATTTCCTAATCCCGCAAATAATGAAGTAACTCTTGAATATGAAGTTTTGTCCCCTACCCATTATTTGCAGCTTTCATTATTTGATTCACGCGGTATGCTTGTACAAACAATGAATTCTCCAAATTCGGTTGGTATTCATCGTATTTCCATTGACATTAAAAATTTATCAAAAGGTTTATATTATTGTTCATTACAAACTGATAATGATGTGTCAAAAGCAAAAATGATTATCACAAAATAATTTAACGCATTAAAAACCCCCTATCCATCTGGGTGCTAGGAAGATAATTTTTTTTATCATGAATATAGTCAATGCTGTGTTCAACCTATAAATGGAACCCAGTTTATATAAAGAATCCATATTTATTTCTAAGATAACCCTATTTACTTTTTACTTAATTGACAAAAATAATCTCACCTTATTGTGAAATTATTTTCAACTTAATTATAATGACTCTGAGGTATTAAATAGGCCAACAAACAGGAGCTGTTACTTTACATGATGCGTTTGAACACTTCTATAGAACAATTTGCTCCCAAAGTACATACGACTCGTTTCCAGCTTATCCCTTAAGCAACGATCTCTCTAGCGACCCATTCTGCGGACTCTAATGGATCTTCACCTCCTCTAATAACTCTCATCATTGAATTATGAGAGTCTTTTTTTACTTAGTTTAATATTTGAACCACTCAATGATCTTTTTTTCAGATCATCTAGTTTTATTCGCCCTTTTCACAAGGGTCCTAGGGTATTATAACGGTTATTTAAACATCAGTAAAAAAAGTGATTAATCTTCAATAAAAGAAATTACATCTTACAGCCTATGGATTTCATAGCATTTAAATTAAAAAATACTAGACATACTGTGTGTGTCTGTGCATATATAATTTAATATAAGATTCCATAAATGCTATCAAACTCCTCTTAATGAAGACCACAAATAATTGGATTTCCATTACATGACACATTAGAAGTGTCTGCTTTATAATATAGTTAAACTCCTAAGCATTGTCTTTAGTCACATTATTCATTCAACCGAATCACGAGCTACAACTTGGGCAAATTGAAATGGTTATCCACCACCCCTATGAACCACCATTCAAAGAGGGAATTTTTCTTTTACCTAGCTGAAACTTTGAACAATTCAATGATCATTTTTTCATCTCATCTAGTTTTATTGACACTTTTCAAAATTGCCGTAGGGAGTATTAGAGTTAACAAATCCTTAGTAAAGGATGTGAATTATTTTCGGATAATACAACTTACTTATCTAAGCTCAAGTAATAAAAACAACAGGAGTTTAAATTCTCAGGAGCTAGCTCCTAAGAATAAAGGTCAATACGTGGAGTACTGAATTAATCTACAAACGCTTTAAAAAAGAAGGGACATAGTGATTAGGTCATAAAACTACCTATACATGGCTATGGAAATCTAAAAGCAGTAATTATTGGGAGAACCTCGTGTATTCTAACATTTATACAGAATTAAAGCATGGGTAACGGAACAGAGGTAATTACAAAGACAATAGGAGTAGTGTTTGAAACAGAAAAACTTATACATGAACGACCACAGCTGTTGAACTGCGTAAGCGAATTGGAGATATTGAAGTTGATCTTATTATGAGAAAAGACCACAGATCAGCCATATTAATTCTGACCGATGGAACAACTTTAGTTATAATGAATGAAAAAATCTCAAGCAAGCAAGACCAAAGAAGTCTCTGATAAAATGAAAATACGATTGAGTAATTTTAATGCCTCATGGATAAAAAACATCACTTTTGACCACGGAAAATAATTTGCTGAACACCAGAGAATAGTAGAGAAATTTAAGGTTAAAACATACTTCACTAGACCTTGTACCTCTCAAGATAAAGGAACTGTTGAGAGCAGAATTGGTTTGATTAGACGATTCTTCCCAAAGAAAAATGACCTTAAAATAGCATCAAAAAATAGGGTCAAAGAAATAGGGAAAATGATTAACAACAGACCAATAAGAAAGCTCGATTATCTTAGGCCTTTAGAAACTCTTAAAAATAGATGGGTTGCATTTATGGGTTGAACTAAGCTTATTTAAAGATTTTACCATTCCACATTAAAATCATTCCTCAACAATCTAGGATAAAATCAGCTGGCATCAGGATAAGCAATACCAATGTAATTCTTATCTAAAATATTGGTATCCTTATTCGAATCAGTTAAAAGAGATAATTCACACCAAAATGTTAAAGCAATCCTTTATTATACTTGTGTCTAAACAATAGAAATATCTCAGCAAACGAATTAACTGTGCTTCCTACAATCATCTGAAAACAATGATCAATTGAAGTAATAGCCCCTAGTACAAATTAAAGTGACCCTACTAGGAATCGAACCTAGACTTTGAGAACCGGAATCTCATGTACTATCCATTATACGATAGAGCCTATTATAACACGCCAAATATAACATTCCCAGACCTAGTTCGAGCATTCTTATGGATACTCTACCAGCTTCTTATAAAAAACCTTATCACAAAAAAAACCCGATCTAAATAAATAGATCGGGATTCTTAAAAAATGGCAGCGACATACTCTCC
>JBLHRE010000065.1:0-9965 GCA_047625765.1 Flavobacteriales bacterium | reverse complement strand
TGGAAATCCATGAACCCAAAGGGAATAGCGCAAAACCAATCGGCCAATATCATCTTCGGCTTTCATAGTAGATTGTAGTTTTTTTATGTCCATTTCTGGCAAGCCAAAAACTTTCGACAACTCTCTAATTACCGATTTTCTTTGAAAAGTACTGTAGGCTCCAAGTAAAGTAACATTCTTAAATCGTGTAAATAGGTATTGTGTTACATCGGCTCTATCTCTCCAAGAAAAATCAATATCAAAATCTGGAGGACTTTGTCTAAACAAATTGATAAATCGCTCGAAATACAGATCTAACTCTATAGGATTTACATCGGTGATACGCAATAAATAGGATAATACACTATTGGCTCCACTCCCTCTACCAACATAGAAATAGTTTTTGCTTCTTGCGTATTTCAATAACTTCCATGCAATTAAGAAATAAGAAACATAGCCCTTCTGCCTTATGGTTGTGAGCTCTTTTTCTATACGTTCTTTTATGGTTTCGGTAAGTTCTGGAAAGCGGTATGCCACTCCATCATAACTCAATTTCCGTATCAATCTAAAATCCAAATCCTCATTAGCAGTATAAGATTGCTGATTGTTGTGATAATCTACATGTTCAAAATCGAAATTAAAATGACAGGATTCTAGTAGGGTATTCGTGTTTTCTATTAGAGTAGGAAAAGGGGCATAGGTTTCAATGATTTTTTGTTGGGGAAGTAATAATTCGTCTTCTCTTGCTTCTTCCGTTTTGGGTAATTGGCTCAACAAATGGCCCTTGTCTATGGCGCGCAACAGCCTATGAATATTATATCCCTTTTTATCTAAAAAAGTTACAGGCATTAATGCTACCAATTTCTCTTGTTTTGTAAGCCACTTGCTTGCCATTAGTTTCGGAAAATCACTAGGACGAACCCCGATAAACTCGTTGGTGTTGAGTGGTTTTTTTGGCTGATTGTGCCAAGGGTAAATGACATAGACATTTTTGAAAATTGGTGCAGTTGATTCTATCTTTTGATTGCTACAGTCAGATATATACTTATTGAGCTCGTAAAACCCTTGATTGTTTTTGGCAATACCTACAAACAACTGTTCTGCCCCATTTCTAAAATCTATGCCAGGAATAACGGTAATTCCTTTTTCTGCCCCATTTCTAATCAGCTCTAGAGTAGCCGATGTATTATTGATATCGGTTATGCTTATGCGTTCAATTTCCTGGTTTTTGCATTCATTTAGTAATTCATTAGGACTAATGGATCCATACTTGAGGCTGTAATATGTATGACAGTTTAAGTACATCAGATACGTCTATGTGCAGGGATTCCTGGAGGCTGACCGTTAAAAGGATTTTGAAATTGTCCAATCCCTTTTGTATCCATAGTTATAGCACGTTTTATGGCACCTTGACCAAAACGAGTACGCATTTTATCCATGGCTTGATATAAGCTAGCCATTTTTTCGGAATTGTCAAATAGGTTGATCTGGTATCCTCCACCAACCAAATGACTAAATCGTACACCAACCAAGCGCACTAGAACACGTCTTTGATATAATTGCTTAAATAAATCCAAGGTTATAGCTATTAGAGTATGATCGTTAGCTGTATATGCAATTTTAGATTGTCTTGTACGAGTGTCAAAATCGGCATACCTAATGGTTACCGTAACACAAGAGGTTAGCTTGTCTCCCATTCTCAGGTAATACGAAAGCTTTTCGGCCATGGTACTAAGAATTTCTTTTAGGCTTTGCATATTGGTAGTATCTCGCTCAAATGTAATGGAAGAGGAGATTGATTTTCTCTCGTGATATGCAATCACAGGGCTATTATCAATACCTTGTGCTTTGTGCCAAATACCATAGCCTAATTTCCCTAAAACACGCTCCATCAACTCTAAAGGCATTTCTTGTATTGTTTCTATGCGCTCTATACCCATGCTCCGCAACAATTGATAGGTTTTGTCTCCAACGCCAGGAATTTTTTTTACAGATAATGGCGCCAAAAAATGTTTTTCTGTTCCTTTTAATATGTCTAGTTGGCCATTGGGCTTGGCTTCGTTAGTGCCAATTTTAGAAACGGTTTTGGTACTTGATAGTGCAAACGAAATAGGTAAATTTGTTTCGCGCATGATACGTTGACGTAGCTCTCCAGCCCATTGATAACAACCAAAAAAATGGTCCATTCCAGAAACATCAATGTAAAATTCATCGATAGAGGTTTTTTCATACAATGGAGAAACTTCTTTTATAATTTCTGTAACGGTACTTGAGTACTTGCTATAGATACTTCCATTTCCTTTGATGACTATTGCATCTGGACACAGGCGCTTTGCTAATTTCATAGGCATAGCCGAGTGGATGCCATAGGTTCTGGCTTCGTAGCTACAAGCTGCTACCACTCCTCGGTCACTGGTCCCTCCAACTAAAACGGGTTTGCCATTTAAACTAGGGTTTAACAGTCGTTCGCAGGAAACAAAAAAAGTATCTAAATCTATATGTATTATCGACCGATTCATGTGTGTTGTAATTGACTACAAGAATACAAAACATACACATACATACTAAATGTATTTAATTTAGTTTTAACCAAAAAAAAGAGCCAACCTATAAGGGGTGACTCTTTTTTAACTCATTGAAAGCGACTAATCCCGCTTAGTTTTTAGTTTGTCTAATTTTATTCCTGTGTTTTCCCAATCTTCTAGTATCACAGCCAATCGCTCCTTCTTTTTATCATACTCAACGTAAAAATTAGGGTCTGATGAGTGCTTCTTGAATAATTCAGGGTCGGTAAGTTCAACATCCCATTTCGCCAGTAATTCTTCCAGAGATTCAATTTCAGACTCAAGTTTTCCAAGTCTGTTGCTGAATTTTTTAATATCCTTATCCAGCTGTTTGCGTTCTTCGTAGCCTAATTTATTGTTAGACTCTGCTTTGCTGGTGCTTGATTTAGAGGTTTTGGCAATACCTTGTTTTTCAAAACTCCTAAAATCCTGAACGGATTTTTGTTTTAGAAAATCCTTAATTCCTCCAAGATATTCGTTGGCAACACCATTTTTAAATTCGTAAACTTTGTCAACTAATCCATCCAAAAACTCTCTATCATGAGAAACTAGTATTACTGTTCCTTCATAATTTTTTATGGATTGCTTAAGAATTTCCTTAGATCTAATATCAAGGTGATTTGTAGGCTCATCTAACACCAATACATTGGCAGGGTGGAGTAGGAGCTTACACATTGCTAAACGCCCTTTTTCTCCTCCAGAGAGGACTTTAACCTTTTTCTCAACTGCGTCACCACCAAACAAGAAAGAGCCTAAGAGATCACGTGATTTAGAGAAGGTTTCTTTTGATGCAGCATCTTCTATGGTCTGGAGAAGGGTTTTATCACCATCTAATAGCTCCGATTGATTTTGCGCGAAATAGGCGATTTCAACATTGTGTCCACGGTTCACATCACCTTCATGAGAAAGATTATCGGCTATAATTCTGGCAAGGGTGGTTTTACCCTGACCGTTCTGTCCAACAAAAGCAACTTTGTCACCACGTTCTAGAAGTAAATCGATACCTGTAAGCACCTTTTTATCTCCGTAGGTTTTTTTAATCTGTTCCAGTTCCAGTACAACCTTACCAGGTTGTTGATTGATCTGGAATTTAAAACGCATAGATTTTGTGTCTTCTTCATCCACCTCAATGCGATCCATGCGATTAAGTTTCTTGATTAAAGATTGAGCAAAACTAGCTTTACTCGCTTTGTAACGGAACTTCTCTATTAACTGTTCTGTTTGCTTTATTTCCTTTTCTTGATTTTTCTGAGAAAGTTGTTGTTGTTCTCTACGTTCTTTTCGTAAACCAAGGTATTTGGTATACGAAGCTTTATAATCATAGATTCTTCCAAGCGAAATTTCGATGGTTCTATTGGTCACATTATCTAAGAATGCTTTATCATGCGAGACTAACATGATTGCCCCTTCGTAAGTTGTAAGAAAACGCTCCAACCAAATAATGGATTCAATATCCAAATGGTTGGTAGGCTCATCTAAAAGCAGAACATCAGGCTTTTGAAGTAATAATTTCGCTAATTCAACTCGCATACGCCAACCTCCACTAAATTCGCTTGTGGGTTGGTCCAAATCGTTGGAAGTAAATCCTAAACCAAATAACACCTTTTCTACTTGTGCGGCAGCGGTATCTCCTCCTAATATGGTAATACGATCATTTACCGTATTCATGTCCTCTATCAACTCTGAGTAAGAAGCAGATTCGTAATCGGTACGCGTAGTTAATGCAAGCGTTATTTCTTCTTGTTGCTTGTTTAGATTAATTAGTTCCTCGAAAGCAGTAAAGGCTTCCTCTCTAACCGTTCTTCCGTCTTGTAGGGTAATATCCTGAGCTAAATAACCAATGGTGGCACCACTAGGCATAGCCAGTTCACCGGTTTCTTTTTCTTCTTTGCCAGAAATCACCTTTAATAGGGTTGATTTTCCTGCTCCATTTTTACCAACAAGACCTATGCGGTCTCCTTTATTTAATAAAAAGGAGACGTCAGAGAATAAGGACTCGCCACCAAAGGATACATTAAGTTTAGAAACTGATAGCATTATTGATAAAAGCGTTTAATATCACATTCGGGATGTAATGGTGTTCCCGATTCTATGAAATTTAATAATTGATATGATAGCCATGGCGCATGTAACAAACCTCTAGAACCTAGGCCATTTAAGAGGTGTAAAGTACTGTGTTCTCGATGAGTCCCTACAATAGGTCTTCTATCGTTAACGGTAGGTCTTAATCCAGCATATTGATGAATAACTGTTGCCTTTGCATTTGACTGAGTAGCCCAAAACTGCAATAATTCGTTTTTGGCTTTATCGGTAGGTTCAATATTCTTATCCCTAGGTTGATAAGTAGCACCAATAAGTGCTTCTGTTTCTGAATTGGGAATAATGAAATGACGCGAATTTATAATATACTGGGGTAAATTTTCTGTTTTGATTTTAATGTATTCCCCTTTATTTGGAATAATTGGAATTTCAGAAAAATAAGGGTTGTTTAAACTTTTTGTGCCCTCGCAAAATATAAGGTTCTTATATTGGATTCCTCTATATTCGATAAATGTGGGTGTTACTTTAAGGTTATTAAAATCAAACTCTTCTGAAATTAAATTGTTTTTTTCTTCAAGATATTGATGCCATTTGGAAATAAAAAGTTGCACATCTATTCTGCCTGCGCAGTGGACCAAACCATAACCGTATTTAGATTCAATAGATCCTACAGAGTCTGTAATAATTTCTCCTAGGTACTCTCTTAAAGTTAATTTATCAGAATTTTCGACCCATTGGTTTTGTTCTTCTACCGAATTTAATTTCCTAATAATTTGTTGGTTTAATTGGATTTTGGAATCTAGACAATTTTCTACGTAATTTAATAGTAATAGAAGGTGCTTAAGGGACTTATCTGCATTAAAAACCTTTTTAAAACGTTTAAGGACAACTGGATTAAACAAGCCTGCTGCAACGTGCGATGCTCCTGGAATATCATTGCTGATTACTCGAAACGATAGTTTTTGTTTGTCACATGTTGCAGATAAAAAACTTCCAGCAATACCTTGGCCAACGATTAAATAATCTATCATTATTTTATGGTGTACCTTATACTAAAGGCTGGGTCTTGGAAAATTTTATGCTGTTTGGTTTCAAAGCCAACATCAAAAATTAAGCGATAATCTAAGGCAATACTAAATGGGATTTGTTCAAATGCATACTCCATTCCAAGGCTTCCATCAAATCCTCCTCCAAGTCCATCATATGGGTTTTCTGTTAATTTACCATAGGCACCTAAATGTCCGCCATAGCCATAAAACCAAGTTAGATCGCCTTTGTTTACTTGGAATAGTTCATTCCAAGTAGCATGCTTGTTTAATAATGCGGTAATCACAAAAGCACCTTCCGATCCTCTAGAGCTTAACTGGCCATTAATAGCGGTATTTTCATTAAAGAAATGTTTCACAGTAAGACCTTGCGAAAACCCTCCTCTTAAGCCAAAGCCTGTCTTATATTGTGCATTCGCATTAATACTAATTACGATTAGCAGTGCTAAAAGTCCAATTAATCTTTTCATGGTAATATTTTATCTAAAAAAAAGGCCCTCTTTCGAGAGCCTTTTAGGTTAGTGATAAGTGAATCTTAGTATTCCCAAAGATCACTTTCAAAGTTTCTTATATCCTCCTTTATACGAGCAGCTTCTAACAGCTGATCCATAGGAGAAAACTTTTTATATTCTGAGATACTTCTGTCATAAACATTTTCTTCTTTCATGATAAAACTCGAAAATTGTCTGGTTTGGAAAATCTCTTCAAATGATCTTCTTTCAGCCGAATTCTGAGAATTAAAAACTTCTGCATTCGCTAATATCTCACGCGCTTCTGGATACCAAATCCAAAATAATTTTTCCTGATAAGGAGACCCTAATTCATCAACCTTATCCACTACTGGGCAAAGACCAAGAATTCTAACTTCCATTACAGATCTAGCTTTATCAAAAACCCAGTCTTCTTTGATTAGATATAATAATATATCTTTTGCGTCAACCTTAACGGTATCAATACGGTCAAATGGCAATCCAGTATCAATGTCAATATCAGAAAGAGTATCAACCTTAAATAACCTGTTTTGAATTTCCTGTGGAGTCAAAACACGTTTAAACTCATCATCATCGTAAGCCGTAATACTCCCTTCATTTTTTACTGCAGAAAACAACAAGTTTGTTAAGCTTTGTCTATTTTTTAATTCAGAACTGGTTGGGAAATACAATGGATGATTGCGCTTTTCACGCAAGTCCATTTTACGCCAATACCTTCTGGTCCACATAACATCCGCTTCGCGAATGTGTACATAAGGAATAACACGGTTTTCAAAAACATGATGCTTAATAAATACACCATCTTCTTCAGGCCCAGGAGTTTTATTGTAGTCAATAACTTGAGCCGTTGCGTTTGCAGCAAACAACACGGCTGCTCCGAAAAATATTGATTTAAACGATTTCATAGTCTTGAAATTATTGAAGCGTTAATACAATAGCACCACATTTCTTTTTTCCATCAGGTCCTACGGCTTCTATACCGGTAAAAGAAATGTCTGAACCTGGTTTGGTGCTACTAATTAATGATTTTACTTCGTTGTTAAATTTATTGCCCTTAACAATAATAGTTTTTGCAAACTCTCCATCTTGAGCACGAACTGTAAATTTGGACACCTTATACCTAATGTCAAAAGGGAAATCTTCTAAGAAAGCTCCAATACCTTGGGTGCCTGCTAATGCATTTTTAGAAATGGCACCTTCAATCTTACCAGCAATTTTAGCAGTAGGTGGTGGAATACGTTTACAACGGAATTCCATATCACCTAAAGTTTTTATTTTACCCGTCTGGTTGTCCTTAATCTTAACAATAATAGTAGCATTAAGTCCATCACCTGCCATTGCTTCGTAGGTTCCATTGCCCACTTTTTTAATAGAACAACCAGCATCGCTAGTAACAATTAAGTCTTCAGAAGGTACACCAGGAACCGATACAGAAATTGGATTTGGGACACCTCTGTAAAGAACGTTCATTTTAGTAGGCGAGATAACAACCGCTGCCTCTGCAACTCTATATTCGGAAACAAAAGGATAACGTTTTATTCCCATCGGAGTTTCTACTCTAACAACTCCTCCCCAAGTGAAGTCACCTGTACTGTTTGCTTTTAAAGAGTAAAACCCTTTTCCGTTTTTCACACGAAGTGAAGTAGAATCACCCAAGAGGTTACCATTTTCATCTACTCTATCATAGATGTAAACTTCGGGTTGTGCGGTTGTATCAAAAGCGGCAACAAATACCCTTGATTGAAAAGAATCACCCCTTAATATATAATTTGATCGAGACATTGTAATTGGCTCAAGGCTGTTTACTTTAATGTCTGTTTTACCAATGTTACTTTGAAAGAAAGTAATCATGTCAGATTCAGCATTACGAACATCCCCTTGCATTTTCGTTAAAAAAGTGCTGATTGCAGCAAAAGGTAATCCAATAAAATGTTCTGTTTCCCAAGTAGGATTTGCGCCCTCTTTAGCAGGAGGGTTTTTTGTGTATAATCCGGCTTCAAGAGAGTTTATCAGTGATTTTTGCTGAATTGGATCCAGCATAGATTTAGAGAATTCCCTAAAACCAGAAATTTTATTTTTGATTTGAGTGCCTAAGAAATTACCATCGGCATCTTTTCTTTTAGGATCAACAGTTAACATGTTTGTAGGCACTTCTGTTTTATCCATTCCTACTGGAATGCCTTCTTCATTAAGGCCTCCCGTAGCTTCTAGCATTTCATCCTTAATATCTTTGATGAATTTTACAGCATCATTTGCTTTAGCCTTAATGCTATAAGCTTTATCCTTCCAAGGGCCCGCTTTTTCTTTGTTCTTTTTAGCTGCGGCATCAAACTGCGCATAAACAGTCTGATTCTTATCGGTGAAGTTGTTAATCGTTGTTTCCAAACTATGCTCAACTTTCACAAAAGCCTCCAAAATTTCTTTGGACACGTTCATTGCCAACAGAGCTGTTAACACGAGATACATCATGTTAATCATTTTCTGTCTTGGTGATGCCTTACCTCCAGCCATATTATTGTTTTATTGTAATAGAGTTATTACTGTTTTTTATTCACGCTCATGGCAGAAAGCATATTCCCATATACTCCATTCAATTGTCCCATGTTTGAAGCCAAGTCTCTAATTTCGCCAGAAAGTTTTTCTGCACTCTCAACACTAGATGCCATATTTTCCATCAACTGACGAGAAGATTCGTCTTGCATGCTTCTGTTTTTCAATTGAGTTTCAAATAAATCATTCATAGCTTCTAACTTCTTAGAGGCCAATTCTATTTGCTCGCCATATTGTTGTGTAGCAAACGCGGCATCAACTGTTTGGTTCAATCTACTAGCAGCTTCACCAAATTTCTGTAAGCCTTCACCCAATCCTTCAATTAATTGTTGGTCGATGTTGGCTTTTTCCATTAAGCTATTTAGCTCCTGAGCTCTGCTGTTGTAGTGTTGATTTTCTTCGCCCTCTTCATCATCATCAATATGTGCTAATTCTGGATAAACTAAACTCCAGTCAATTTCTTCATGGGGCTTTTCAAATGCAGAGAAAGCAAAAATAATAGCTTCAGTTCCAAGTCCAATAATAAGCATGATATCGGCACCCTTCCAGTGTTGGATTTTAAATAATGCACCCACAATTACCACAGCAGCTCCTAAACCATAGAGCTTTGCCATAAAGTTTTTCCAACCTTTCGAATTAGTGTCGATTAACGCCATAATTTATATTCTTAAAACTTAATATTACTTAAAATTCTTTTAATAATCTTTTTTACTTCTACCTAAGAATTGCTGAACACATCTAAATCCAATGTACGATTTTGCAGTGTCTTGGTATTCGTAATCTCTAGTGCTTACTTGTAAATAATACCCAACATCTTTCCAAGATCCACCACGTATTACTTTTCGCTTAAGAGCTAATGGATCAGAATCCTTAGCATCATATTGGTAATCGGGAGACAAATCATGTGCAAAACGGTAAGAAATAGGATCAAATGCAGTAGTTGTCCACTCGGCAACGTTACCAGCCATACAATACAAACCGTACTCGTTAGGCCAGTATGCACTTGTTTTTACTGTATGGTATCCACCATCTTCAATATAATTACCTCTTAGCGGCTTGTAATTACCCAAGAAACAACCTCTTGAATTTCTTATGTATGGTCCGCCCCAAGGGTATGGACTTAATTTGTTTCCTCCACGAGCAGCATATTCCCACTCACTTTCAGTTGGTAATCTAAATGCTTGTTCTATAATTTTACCTTTAGATCTCAAGTATCCATTACGTTTCATAGATCTCCAAAGCGCAAATGCTTTAGCTTGATGCCAATTAATACCTACTACTGGGTATTCATCGTA
>JBLHRE010000064.1:0-9983 GCA_047625765.1 Flavobacteriales bacterium | reverse complement strand
CATTACCTTCTACCTTAATAGTGTCTTTTTGGCAATAATGTCCAGTGGCAACAAAATCGGCTTTTAACTGCTGCGCCATCTTTAAAAAAATGTCGAATTTTATTTCTCTATTGCACAGCACATCCGGATTTGGTGTTCTACCATTTTCATATTCCTTAAACATATAATCCACCACTCGGTCTTTATATGCTTCGCTAAGGTCTATTACTTGAAATGGTATTTCCAGTTTATCGGCTACCAGTCTGGCATCATTACTGTCTTCCAACCAGGGACATTCGTCACTAATGGTTACAGATTCGTCAAGCCAATTTTTCATAAAAAGGCCAATCACTTCGTGACCAGCCTCTTTTAATAAATATGCTGCTACCGAAGAGTCAACGCCACCAGAAAGTCCTACTACTACTCTTGCCATAACTGCAAATTACTTCCCTCTCGTTTTATTACTTTACCTACCGAATACCATTCTTTAGATTCTAA
The DNA here is from genome assembly GCA_047625765.1 of Flavobacteriales bacterium. GTDB lineage: Bacteria > Bacteroidota > Bacteroidia > Flavobacteriales > JBLHRE01 > JBLHRE01. The sequence continues at coordinate 9,506 of JBLHRE010000064.1, read as the reverse complement.
TTCCCCTTCGAGTGTATAGAATCCCCAAACACCTTCTTTTAAACCATTTTTATAAGTGCCTTTAGCATTTACTTTACCGTCTAAATTAGACAAGGTAACTGGGCCATTTAATTGGTCGTTGACATAGGTTCCGCTAATACGAATGGCTCCATTATTATAGTACTGTTTCCATTCTCCAGATTTTTCCCCTTGCTCCCAATTAATCGTTTCTATTAGAGTTCCATCTTCAAAAAACACATTTTCATATCCATGTTTTATCCCTTTCACATAGTCTACAGAGGAAACGTGAACCTCCTTTTCATCAAAGAATATCCAGATACTATCTTTCTTCTCGTTTAGGTTTTTCCCATACGCTCTCATCTTACCTTTTTTATAATACATGGTGGTATAAGACACCATAGCATCCTTAAAATTGGTTTTGGCAATTAGGTATTTGTAAGGGCTGTAATACAGAAATTCGCCATAGGCTGCATTGTCTTTAAATTGCCCTTTGTAGCGCAATTCTCCGTTCGAAAATTTCTTTTCCCAAACACCTTGCTTCAAACCATTTTCATCCACATTATTTAAGTCTTGCGCAAAAGAAGCATTAGAAAAAATGATCAATAATAAACTTAGAATTGTTTTCATAAAATATGAGAATTAATGAAATCTGCCAGATCAGAAACATGATAATTGGCTGGAACATTTTTATAGTCGTGTCCGCTTTGAACATGCACAGTAATCATGCCTAATTTATTTCCCATCTGGATATCAGACAAACTGTCGCCAACCATTATCGATTTTTCAAAATCAATTTCAGGGAAATGGGTCTTTGCCTTTAGTGGCATGCCTACTCCTGGCTTTCTACAGTCAGACGGATGTCCATCCTGAAAAGGGCAATAATATATAGCGTCTATAGTATTCTTTGGCAGTTCAGATTGTAAGTGGCTATGTACGTCAGACAATTGTTGTGCTGTCATTAGCCCTTTAGAAATCCCCCTTTGGTTGGTTACTACGATAATGCGCCCAAATACTTTGGAAGCATTAATTACTGCTTCTTTAGAATCTGGCAACCATTCGAATTCAGATACTAACTTGACATAATTGCCATGAAGGAGTTTATTAATTACTCCATCACGATCAAGAAATAAGGTCCAAGTTTGGTCTATTTCTAGCTGCTTCATGGTGCTGCAATAATTATTTATGGTTTACTCTAGTGCTTACTAAATATTCGTTTCTGTCCGATGCCTTTCTAGAAACCAGCTCAGCTACAAATCCTGTAAGAAACAACTGAGTACCAATTACCAAGCTTATTAAGGCAATGTAAAACAAGGGTTGTTCTGTAATTTCGCGATAAGTGTTGTTATGAGCGAAATAAATAGCATAAAGTTTAGCACCTATTAACCAAGTTACCATTGTACCTCCCAATAAAAACATAAGTACTCCAAATGCCCCAAAAAAGTGCATTGGCTTTTTCTCGAAACGCGATACAAATGTAATAGACAGTAAATCTAAGAACCCATTTATAAAACGTTCTATCCCAAATTTGGTAACACCGTACTTACGTTCTTGATGCTGCACTACCTTTTCTCCAATTTTAGAGAAACCAGCCCATTTCGCAATAACGGGTATGTAACGGTGCATTTCGCCATACACCTCTATGCTTTTAACTACTTGATATTTGTAGGCCTTTAAACCACAATTAAAATCGTTTAATTGGATACCAGACATTTTTCTAGTAGCGGCATTAAAAAACTTTGTCGGTATGGTTTTACTTAAAGGGTCGAATCTTTTTTGTTTCCAACCAGAAACCAAGTCCAAACCATCTTCAACAATCATTCTGCGCAATTCAGGAATCTCTTCTGGGCTATCTTGTAAATCGGCATCCATAGTTATCACCACTTCTCCATCTACAATCTGAAAGCCTTCGTTTAGTGCTGCTGATTTACCGTAATTTCTTTGAAAACGAATTCCTTTAACACAACTGTCTTTTGCAGCCAATTCCTCAACAACGCTCCAAGAACTATCCGTACTACCATCATCAACAAAAACAACTTCGTAAGTGAAGGTGTTTTCGTTCATAACACGTTGAATCCATGTATGTAGTTCTGGTAATGATTCCTCTTCGTTAAAAAGAGGAATTACCACTGAAATATCTACCATAAATATTATATCGCTGCAGGGTTATCCTTTTTCAAGAATGCACCAGTAATTAAAGAGATAATAGCCCCTACCACCGCTTGACCCAAAATGGTCCAAGTAGCAATCATTCCTGGGGTCATCATTTTAGCTGTCATATTCATGGCAACTTCTATCTGTTCGTCCGACATATTAGGTTGACTCTCTAACATCCCCGCTTCTGCTTGTTCTAGCATTACCGTAATAAATTCAGGATCTATAAACCCTGCAAAAATATAAATGTAAAAAGCCTGAATTAAAGCACTAAAAAAGATGATCGAGAATCCTACTTTAAAAGCATGACCAAAACTGATAAAACCTTCGCCTTCGTTGTTCTTATATGCGTTGGTACCATAAATCATTATGGCTATCATGGCTCCATAAGTTACAATCATTGTTACAACCGATTCTCTTGGATTTACACCCATCATATATGTAACCACCGACAATATCACTAATAACACCCCTAGAATTGCTCCGTAGGTCATTGAGTGTTTCATTATTGTTTTCTTGACTTCCATGTTTCAAATTTTAAAATATGTGCGAATATAGGCATTTTGACTACTGACCATAGTCCTTTCTAAACTCAAAAACCCTAGTCTTCGTATAATTGCTCTTTAACCAATTGTTCGTTTCTAACTCTTTGCTTTAATGCAATTAAGTAAGATGTCGCTAGAGAAATTCCTTCTTTTTGTGCTTTCTCTGCCCAAGTCATGGACAAAGAAAATGATCCTTGCACCTCTGATGCTAGGGCCATATTAAATGCAGCTCGCCCTCGAACTTTCTTTTCTGAATGTTCTACATGCTTTTTCCAAATAGCAATTGCTTCATCCCAATTGTTATTCTTTACGTAAGATTTCGCTACTTTAAAATCATCTACCTTTTTTGCTTTGGTAAAATAGGTTCTAGCTAACCTAGTATTTACAGGGTTTACTCTTCTGGCATATTGTTCTCCAGCATAATAACCCGCATCTTTTAATGCTTTACGTATTCTTGGGAGATTATCTATAGCCTCAGCCTCTGAATTACCCGTACTTGCAAATTTCTTACCGTCTACAAATGTGTTTTGATCTACAATAGTGTGCTTGTTATTTTCATAAATCCTCCAGCCTGCGGTTATATCCAAAAACAATTCAGCTAGATATTCTAGATATTCAACCTTTCTGTCTTTTATCTTTTTTGTTCTTCTGATTGGTGAACCTGCTAATGTTCTACTATCAGAGTCAAAACTTTCTAATACCAAAAGGGCATCAATCTTATTCAGTTTGCAAATACTATCTACTCTAGATGCTGCCAATGGCGCTTTCATTACATCTGTACCGGTTCCTGTCAAACTTTCGTCAAATATTTGCGTGGCAGACAATCGCAATCCAATTCGGTTAGTCATTTCCACCATACCTATAATACATTGTTCAGAAGCTTCGCGATCTGCTCCAATTTCTTCGCCAGAAAATAACCCTTCTAAAACATTGCCTATTCTATCTCCTTTACCCGCAAGACTTCTGTTAGCAACCCCAATATGATTAATATGCTCTGGAATAGAAATTTGAGCTGGTAAAACGGAATTAACATAAACAGAAGATGTTCCACAGGCCGAAAAAAACATGATTGACACTATTAAAGTGCCTACTTTAAAGATATGTTTCATTTTAAAAAATTAAATCATTCCTAACCATTTCCTCCAAGCCCACTCTATACTTAGCAGACCTAGTAAAAGATAAAATAACCAATAAAAATCTAGTAAATTCTTAAAAACCAACTCCTCGTATTGCACCATACGGCTTGTCTTAGATGCCGTAATGTCTGCAATAAGATTTGTAACCTGACTGGGAGCATAAAATGCTCCATTCGATTTTTGTGCCAAGTTTTTTAATAAGCTGTGGTTTGCCTGTAAATCTTGAAGTTCCAAATTATTTTCTTCGATAACGAAAGCTCCGTTCTTGTAGATAGGTGATTGACCTTCTACCCCAACTTTATAGCTGTACGAACCTATTGGCAATCCTTTTGCTTGCAAAAGAAACGAATTGTTTACTGGCCTAAAATTATAGGCGAATTTATCACCTACTTCATTTTCAAAATCGATAGTAATATTAACGGCATCGTCTAACTCGAAACTTGCATTGTAATACCTAGCAGTCATTGCAATTCCGTCTCCAGCCAAGTACCTACTTTCAGACGCTACAACCAATCGTTCTTGCTTGTCGATAATCGATAAATAATTTACCCATTTTTTTAAAAGATTATTGAACGCATTGGTATTGCCTATTTGCTGTTGTTCTCCCAATTTACTCATCCAAATTCCTTCGGCTAATAAAAAGCCTAGTTTACGATTGCCATCGTTTATAGAAAACATTAATGGGTAAGGCGTAAGCAAGTTTCCTATTTTCTGAAACAACAAAACGTCTACATTTGATGGGATCTTATAAGTGCCGTTAGGCTTAAGCATTGGCTTATTTACTTTAAAAGCCTTTGCTGTTTCTGCATCTAACTGAAAAGGAGAAAATGCTGTATTTAGCACTGGAAAAATTTCATCGGGGTTCCCTCTAGAACTTGTAATATCTACCCAGTCTTGAAGCTGATCTAATTCTATTAAATTGGTTTTGGATCCTACAATAAACCAAAGTCCAACCTTTGAATTTATTAAGTCTTTAAGCCATGGGTAAGCTTTGCCCGATTGTGGTAGTTGATGTAAAATAACCAATTGGTAATCGTTTGATTCAGGCTTTCCATCTGTGGCTAATCGAACATCCACTTGTATTCCAAACTGATCAGAGATTGATGTTGCAATGGTGGTCACATCGGGATGTGGCACTGCTGCAAGCAACAACACCTTTTTATGTACTTCTTGCACATCAATAAAGAAAGTTTCTACATTATTTTCATTATTAACCTCGCCCACTTTTGACTCTAATTCTATTCTGAATTTCTTAATCCCAGCTTCTTTCAGCTCTACTTCCCATTGCAGCTTTTCAAAACTATTGTTGGTGCTTATACTAATATTTTGCTCTTTGATTTTTTTAGATCCACTATACATACTTGCGACTATAGTCTCACCTTTTAATCCTTTGGTTTTTACATCAAAATTTATTGGGCTTTTAGCGTTTAATCGCGCTAAGTCGTTGTATTGTAAATTAACAATTGCTACATCCTGGAACTGAGTAGTATCACCAAATCCTATGGTAAAAATAGGAGCTTGCTGTACCATGCTGGCATACAATGGATTTAATCCAGAATTGCTGACCCCATCTGTGGCTATAAGAATCCCTGCTAAATTTCTCCCTTCAAAATTATTCTCTACGTAGCTTGATAGTTCCGAAATGGAAGTTTTTTGGCGAATTGCTTCAAAACCTCCTATAGCGTCTTTGGCTAGCACTTGAGATCCAAAATTGACATACTTAACCTCTAAATTGTCAAATTGAGATTGCTCTTTAAACTCTCTTATCCATTGGTCTTGCCTAGAAGAATCTTTCTGCATAGAAATAGAAACATCATTGGCTACCAATAAAATTGGTTTTTCGAATTTCAGCTCTATATACTTTAAGGTCGGTCCTAGTAGAAAAAAGGCCAAAATAAAAATAACCATTGCCCTCATTACTGCCGGAAACAGGCGCTGTGCAAAGGAAATATCTTTAAATCGCTTAGCCTTGCGATATAGAAAAACTACAACCACAAGGCTCAGAATAAAACTTATAATGGTATACCCTAAAGGTAAATCAGTATTAATATCCATTCAATATTAGGTAAGCATTCCACCACATACATTAATAACTTGTCCAGAGATATAAGTAGACATATCCGAACCTAAAAAGACACAAGCGTTAGCAACATCGTCTGGGCTTCCTCCTCTTTTTAAAGGAATGGTATCTCTCCAACCTTGAACTGTTTTTTCGTCTAACACCTCTGTCATTTCCGTTTCAATAAAACCAGGAGCAATAGCATTACTTCTAATATTTCTTGAGCCTAATTCCAATGCAACAGATTTTGTAAATCCAATCATTCCTGCTTTAGACGCAGCATAATTTGCTTGGCCTGCATTACCTTTTACTCCAACGACAGAACTCATATTAATTATTGAGCCCGACCGTTGTTTTAACATCGTACGTTGTACCGCTTTTGTACAGTTAAAGGCAGATTTAAGATTGACACGGATAACATTATCCCAATCATCTTCCGTCATCCTCATTAACAAAGTGTCTTTTGTGATACCTGCATTATTAATCAAGATATCTATACTTCCAAAATCAGCGGCAACATCCGAAGCCAACTTCTCAGCAGCAGCAAAGTCCGATGCATCAGACCTATAACCTTTCGCTTTTACGCCAAAAGCTTCTAACTCTTTAGCCAAAGCTTCTCCTTTTTCTACAGAACTTAAATAGGTAAAGGCAACATTTGCTCCATGTTCGGCAAATTTCATTGCAATACCTTTTCCTATCCCTCTTGATGCTCCAGTAATGATGGCCGTTTTGCCTTCTAATAACTTCATAATTTATTTAAATAACTGTTCTCCAATATTCTGTAAATTGCCAGCGCAAAAAACAAGAAAAATCAAATATATGAGAAAAATCATTCTAATCGTGTGCCTTGCCTTTATTGCATCCATTTGTCAAGCACAACAATGGTTTGACTTAGGTGTAAAATATGGTTTATCCATGTCACAGTTGACGAATAAAAATATTTTCAATGATAAATCTATCAACCAAGAATTAGATTTGGCTCATAGTTTTGGTGGAAAATTTGGTTTCAATTTTCATGAATTTCATGAAATTACTATTGATTACATGAGTAGTAATATGAACTTTGCTTATACCTATTTCAATGAATCTCCTACAGAATCTAAAGAACTTACCCTAATATCTAACGAAATCCAACTATTTTACCGTCATAATAAAAATGGTACTTACTTTGAAATTGGCCCTTCTATTACTACTATAAAATCGGCCAAATCCAGCTTGTTTAATGCCGATGGCGGAAAAATTGGTAGCAGCGAAGATGCTATGGAATTTTTCGAAACCAAATATCCATCTGCTGTTATTGGTTTTGGAGGTTATATTTTTGGCACAGAAAATACTGGATTAACTTTGGGCTTTAGATTTGCTTACAGCTGGAAAGATGTTATTAGCGAAGTTGGCGGTAAAGATCAGTCAACTTATTACCCTGCTAATGCGAGTAGTACCAACCCTATTGTTTATGACGACTATTCTGGCACCTACCCTTTTAGCGCTTTGTTGGTAGCTGAAATAAATTTCGACTTTGCTTACATCGCAAGAGCATCTTGTAGTCGTGCTAAGTTGGTGTTGTTCTAAATCAGAATTTCGAAAAACGCAAAAAGCCCCATCTACAGTGTTGATAAGGCTTTTTAATATTATATACGTTACAATGTAATAGTGCAACTAAAGTTACAATTGCTACTAAAATAGCTATTACTTAAAAGTCAAGGCTATAGCTAACAAAACACCAATAAACTTGTAATGTTTGCTTAGGTAGCCAAAGGCTTCGTCAATCAAATTACAATTATTTAAATAATACGACATCCTATTTATCTCATATTAAACAAAAAGGCGCTATTAAGTAGCCTAGAGCCCTTTTAAACAATAACAAATTTCGCTTTTAATAGGAAGTCAATTCACCTTTGTAAAAACCCTCAAAGTCTCCACCACTGGTATTAAAGTAATAGAAAAAAGTATAAATGTCATTTTCTTTAAGAACTTCGATTACGCCATCCGTAATATTAAAAGTACTACCATCTGCAATTACAATTTCAGACTCTAGTGGCAAAAAATTACCTGCACTAATTGCGCCTGCTTGGTAAATACCTGGTGCAATATTTACCGAATCGCCCGAATACATTACTAAAGCTACATAAGGTGCCGAAAAATCATCCAGTGTAGCTATTAACACTTCAAACTCGGTATTGTAAATGTCCAATGTGGTTTTATCGAAAAACCCATTTTCTGTAATATAGCAATTACCTGTTGTGTAATCTGTAAACCCATTGTGATTTTCTAATGTTGGAATGGACTTATAACTAAATGGTATTATTTTTTCTGTAATTGGAACAGCTCCCATAAAAAAACCAGAAATAATTGGATTTAACAAACAAGGATTTTCTGATTGTGCTTGAAAACTATAGGTTATTGCATAAGCTCCATTATCTTGTTTTACAATAATAATTTTAGCTGCATTAGATTCATACACACTGGTATCTCTACCGTTTACAATTAATACCGCAACATCGTATGCATTATGTGTCCCTCCCAACTCTACCGTATCCGAATTTTGATACGTAAAACGCAAAATAGCATCTGTATCAAAACCTGTATCTAATACTAACCCTTCATAAATACTCATTCTATGGATTGCAACCCCGCCAGTAAAAGAAATAATTTCATCTAATGCGTTTGGAGTATGTATACTCCTTTCCGTTCCATCAATGGTGAAATTGCTCTGCGAATTAGGAACAATTCCTTGTTCTCTATCTTTGTTACAGGAATAAAAAATAGCAGTAAAAGCTATAAAAAGAAGTGCTATTTTTTTCATAAAATTTCAATTTTAAACAGGTGTTAAAAATATAAATTTTTGGGCTACAAATCACTTGCATTTTTACGCTCGTAATACTCGAATAAATCAACGTTTAGTACTATTAATAACAAGCCATAAAACACATCCTCTACGGGAATAGTAACAATTATAATTCCAAGGCTCTCTAGATTATTGTATCAGAGCTCTTCTACTTCTATTCCTCTGCCGGTTAAGACTCCGTTAACTAAAAAGAAAGGCGTTAAATATAATAAGGTAAGCAAAATAGAATCGAGACATATATGCTCTCTTCTAAACCCAGCCGTGTAAAAATAAATAAAATCCAAGAATAAAAAAGGTGGAAGAAGTCTACCATTTATCGGAATTGAAACAGGCCGTTATCACTAGTAACATGGATAAGGCCTTAGATATCGTTTGATGCGAACCAACCAAATAATCTCGTTTTACAAAATAATTTAAAGCAACATAGGTAGAAACACAAGCAAAGGGGATACAGACAAAAAACAAAATATTTCCGAGTTGTAAACCAAATATAGACATCCCTAAAAGATCGTTTGGATTGAAGCCCCAAACCTCAATTTCTGTTTAAAAACATCCCAGAGAATAAAAAAAGTTCCAACAATTACAATGGACTTAAATGGCGAATTCCATTTCTTATAAAATTGCACCTTAGGCTCAAAGCTTCTTATAAAGGGATGCTAATAGTAAATAGGTTTAAGAACAAATAAAGATATTTCTCCATTAAACTTTGGTTTTAACTTGACTTCTTAACGCTTCTCTCCAAAATTTAAATGGAACCAATAACATTCCAA
>JBLHRE010000063.1:0-10020 GCA_047625765.1 Flavobacteriales bacterium | reverse complement strand
GCTTCCTGCATTTCGATAAACATCTTAGCACCATCAAACTTTTTTGCAGCAGATCCGTTTCTTATAATTTCTATTTTCTCTAAAATATCATTTTGAGCAATAGCATCCACCACTTCTTGTCCTTCTAAAACTTTACCAAAAACAGTATGTTTCCCGTCTAACCAAGGTGTTTCTTTGTGTGTAATAAAAAACTGACTCCCATTTGTACCCGGACCTGAGTTTGCCATTGAAAGAACACCAGGACCATCGTGCTTTAAATCTGCTACAAATTCGTCTGCGAATTTGTATCCAGGATCTCCAGTACCAGTTCCAAGAGGACAGCCTCCTTGTACCATAAAGTCTGCTATTACTCGGTGAAACTTTAATCCATCATAAAAAGGCACCCCTGCGTCTTTAGCAGTGTTTTCAATTGCACCTTCAGCCAATCCAACAAAGTTAGCAACCGTTAATGGTGTTTTTTCAAATTCTAATTTCAACAGGATTTCTCCCTTGGTAGTAGTTAGTTTTGCGAACATACCGTCTCCTAAGTGTTTATATTTATTGTTTGTGAAGCATGCCTGTGCATTAAACAAAGCTGCCATTGTAAGTAATCCTAATAATACTTTTTTCATTTCGAATATATTTTAATCAATTCTAAATCGTACAATAAACTCGCTTTGGCAGGAACTTTAGCCCCATCACCATAGGTGCCAAAAGCAAGATGCGAAGGTAAAATAATCTTTGCTTTATCTCCAACACTTAAATGTTTTACTGCATGATGTAATCCAGACTCTATTTCGGTCCTACCAACAACAAAAGATTTCTCTACCATATTACTTGAACCATAAATGGTGTCTCCTTCAAGTAAACACAAGCTATACCTCACTTTAACGCGGTCCTTGTAGTGTGCATATATAGGCTGTTGTGAGCCTTTAGAATAGATCAAATACCAATAACCTAAAGAATCTTCTATGGCTGGAATTGCTAATGAATCAATCATTGTTGCAATAAATTTTGCTTCTGCTTTTGCGAATTTGCGGTTTAAATCTAACAATTGATCTTTAGAATTCTGCTTAGAGCTAACAACAGAAATGGTTTTATCTTGACAGGAAACCATTATGACTATGGCAAAAAACCAGATAAACCGTCCTAACATAAATCTGAAGAATAATTTTCTAGTAAGCTTTCGAATTTTTTAACTGTATCTGCTAAGTTCAAATCAGACTTACCTCCTGCAGCATTCGTATGTCCTCCTCCAAAAAAGTGGTTTCTTGATAAATCGTTAACCGAAAATACACCCTTAGATCGTAGGGATATTTTGATAATCTCTTCCGATTCTATAAAAATAGCTGCCAATTTAGTATCCTTAACAGAAAGTGCGTAATTCACTATCCCTTCCGTATCTCCTTTTTCGAAACCGAATCGAGCCAACTCCTCCAAAGTCAAGCTTACATAACTGGTATTGTATTTAGGTATGTGCACCAATTTCTCTGAAAGGCAATAACCTAATAGCTGTAATTTTCCGAATCTATTTTCATCGAACAAAGAATTATATATTTCCGAATTATTAGCGCCCCTATCTAATAGTTCTGCAACTATTCTATGTGTTAAAGGTGTTGTTGATGGAAACCTAAATGACCCCGTATCAGTTAATATACCAACGTAAAGACAGGTGGCAGCATCAGTATCTATTAATTCCGTCCATTCTAACTCATTCAAAAATTCGTAGATGAGTTGGGCAGTAGAACAAGCTGTAACATCGGACCAAATAAAATCAGGAAAATCCTCTGGTTCCAAGTGATGATCAATCATCACTTTTTTAGCTTTTGATTCTGCCAATAGATCTGACATGGGCTGAACCCTAGAAATGGCATTAAAATCCAAGCAAAAAATAAACCCAGCATCATTCAACAACTGAGTCGCTTCTTCTTGATCTGTTTCAAAATTCACCACTTCTGTGTCTCCTGGCATCCACTTGAGGAAATTTGGATAAGTGGTTGGCATAACAACGTCAACCTTTTTTCCTAAATTTCTTAAGGCATGAAAAAGTCCCAGGGACGAACCCATTGCATCTCCATCAGGCCCGCGATGAGCAGTAATTACAATAGATTTCTCTGTATTTAGTATGGCTTCTTTTAACCCTTCTATTTCTATCTTTTTCATAAGCGTTCAAATTTAGAAATATTATGACGGTAACCCTCACATTTTTACTAATTTCGCGCCCAAATTAAAAAGCAAAAAAATGGCTACTAATAGAACATTTACAATGATCAAACCTGATGGTGTTGAAAACGGACACATCGGGGCTATTCTTGAAAAAATCAATGGCGCTGGATTTAGAATCGTAGCTATGGAAATGACTCAATTGAGCAAAGCAGATGCTGAGGCATTCTATACTGTTCATGCTGAACGTCCCTTTTATGGTGAATTGGTTTCTTACATGACTTCTGGACCTATTGTAGCTGCTATTCTTGAAAAAGATAATGCTGTAGCTGAATACCGTACTTTGATTGGTGCTACTAATCCTGCCGAAGCTGCTGAAGGAACTATCCGTCAGATGTATGCTGAATCTATTTCTGCTAACGCAGTACACGGTTCTGATAGCGATGAAAACGCTGCTATTGAAGGTTCGTTTTTCTTTAGTACTAGAAATAAATTCTAATTTTAGAATTTCAGTAAAACTAAAAAAGAGGCCATTGGCCTCTTTTTTAGTTTTATAAATTATTTATACGAATCGAATCTCTTTAATAGTGGGCTTCCCCATTATTTCATTAAGGCCTGCAACCATTTTTTCTTTCCCGTAGGAAAGTTCTTCTCTCAATACCGATGATTTCAATTTTATATAAAAACACTGCCGCTTTAAATACATTGTTTCTGTATAGTTGGCAATTGAAGGTCCCATCATTTGTTTCCAAGCAGAACATAATTTGGCTTCATCAAATTTCCCTCCCAATCGATACTCTTGAATCAACTCGGATATTACCGAACCTATATTTTGAACGTCTGCTTTTCTCATTTCACCAAAGATCCGTTTTTAATCCGGAAGGTTTTAGATTCTTCATTTATTTTAGCAACTATCTCACCTGTTCTTTCTGGATGTGTATCGGTAATAAAAATCTGTCCAAAATGCTGTGCATTTACCAATTTCACCAAGGCCTCTACACGCTTATCATCTAACTTATCAAATACATCATCAAGTAATAAAATGGGTTTAATTCCTGATGCTTTTTTTATGCATTCGTATTGCGCCAGTTTTAGCGCTATAATAAAGGTCTTCTGCTGGCCTTGAGACCCAATTTTCTTCATCGGATAATCTCCTATAGAAAAATCTAAATCATCTTTATGAATACCCACTGAGGTATATTGCAATAGCTTATCTCGCTGCAAAGCGTTTTCTAATAAAGGCAAAAGTGCTTCAGAATGCAATTGCGATTTATAAGTCAATGAAACCTGTTCTTTTGAATCTGAAAGGTCTGCGTAATACTTATCAAAAATGGGTTGCAATTGCTCGATAAAGGAATGACGTTTTTGATAAATTTCAGAAGCCAATTCTGATAACTGAATATTATAGATGCTCAAAGTTTCCGAATCAAATGTTCTGTTTTTGGCAAAATACTTTAACAGTGCATTTCTTTGACTTAGGACTTTATTGTATTGTACTAGCTTTTGCAGGTAGCGTTTATCTGATTGTGAAATAACGCTATCCATCAGTTTTCGTCTAACCTCGGACCCATCAAGAATCAAATCCCTATCGGTTGGCGAAATAATAACTAATGGGAATAATCCAATATGATCCATTAAGCGGTCGTACTGCTTTTTATTTCTTTTGAACTGCTTTTTTTGCTCGCGCTTAATTCCTCCGTATATATGTTCTTTTTGGTTGTTTCTGTTATACCATCCTTCTACTACAAAAAAAGGAGCATCATGATTTATCACTCCTTGGTCTGAGGATAAAAAATAGCTCTTACAAAAACTCAAATAATAGATCGCATCAAGAATATTAGTCTTCCCTTCGCCATTATCACCAACAATTGCATTGATCTTTGAGGAGAAATCCAAGTTAATTGTCTCTATGTTCTTAAAATTGAGGAGGCTAAGTCGCTCTAAATGCATTAGATAGGTATTTCTTAATCTTACTGCCAAGGTTAAGAATAAAGAATGGAAAAAAAATTTAATTTTGCAACCAAATTAGACACAGAATTATGGCTAAGAAGCAAAACCAAACAGACCCTAGAGAAGAGCAAATGGTTGCAGTAGAGCAAGCATTGACTAAAACTGAACAATTTATCGAAAACAACAGCAAAAAGTTAACTACAGTTATTACCGTAGTACTTGCTATAGTTGCTGTTTACTTTGGTTACAGCAAATTTGTAGTAGAGCCAAACTCTAAAGAAGCCGCTGCAGAAATGTTTGTAGCAGAGCAACAATTTGAAGCTGGCAATTACGCTGCTGCATTAAATGGAGATGGTCAAAACCTAGGTTTCATTGAAATTCTTGAATCTTACGGAAATACTCCAACAGGTAATTTAGCAAACTATTATGCTGGTATTTGCCAATTGAGACTAGGACAATATTCTACTGCTATTGATTATTTAGATGGATTTAGCTCGTCTGATGAAATTATTGGTGCTATTGCTAAAGGAGCTATAGGCGATGCATTTGCAGAGCTTAATCAAGCAGAAGAGGCCTTAGAATATTACACTACTGCGTATAAGATTAGAGACAATAAATTTACTACGCCAATCTACATGACTCGCGCAGCATTGATGTGTGAAAAACTTGGAAACTATGATAAAGCAGTTTCTATTTACACAAAACTGAGAGAGCGCTTCCCAAACACTAACGAAGGTCGTGATGCTGAAAAGTTATTGGCTCGTGCTAGCTCGTTTGCTAAATAATTATGGCTACGGTTAACAAAAACCTTTCAGATTACACTAAAGCAACAATGCCAAACGCATCGGATATGCGCTTTGGCATTGTTGTTTCTGAATGGAACGAAGAAATTACAGAAGCCTTAGCTATTGGAGCTACTCAGGCTTTTATAGATAATGGATGTGAGGCTCACAATATAATTAGAGTAAATGTACCGGGTAGCTACGAGTTGGTTTATGGTGCAAAACTTATGGTTGAACAACTGGACCTGGATGCTGTTGTTGTAATTGGTAGTGTGGTTCAAGGTGAAACCAAACATTTTGATTTTGTTTGCGATGCCGTTACACATGGTATCAAAGATTTAAATGTAATTCAAGACACTCCAATTGTTTTCTGCCTACTAACAGACAATACTTGGCAACAAGCAAAAGATAGATCTGGAGGGAAACACGGAAACAAAGGTATTGAATGTGCTGTGGCTGCGATTAAAATGGGAGCATTACGCGAAGCACTCACGCAATAACAGCAACTATTGTCCAATATAATTTAAGCCGCTCATTCGTACTGAGCGGTTTTTTTGTGCGAAAAAGAATCATTAAAACTTTTACAACATGTAAAGCCTTTGATGCTAGAACTAAAGAAACATTTGATTAAGTAATTGTGTACTAAAATATAGCCTTTAAATAAATGGGATATTATTCTGCAATAGGAATTGGATTGAATAATTGCAAAAATCTAGCGAATAAAGCGAAATAATAAGATCGGAATATCTGTTAAGGACAGGAGGAAGTACTAATTTACTTTGCGAACCTATATCACATTATACTAGACAACATTTTACTTATAGACGATTATGAGGCCACGAATTATATTCATAAAAGAATAATTAACAAGTGGAGCAAATGCTAACATTCGCTTGCTTTAGAAAGTGCCGAAGAAGCGCCTACCTATTTGCATTCTTTGGAATCTAGTCATAAGCCCATTCCTGAATTAATTTTGCTTGATATTAATATGCCTAGAATGAACCATTGAGAATTTTCAGAATCCAATAACGATACGACTATTTCGGGCAAAGAAACTACCAAGATTGTTATGCTTAGAACCTCGCAGAACGCAGAAGATTTAAAAAATATAAAAACACAAAAGGGGGTTTATGACTTAAGCCATAAACCCCCTTTCGAATGTCATTTTAGATGAATTAATAGAAGGTTTACAATCCCCCTTTTAAATAGTAACCATCCAGTTGTAATGATCTTCTAATCTTCCTTGTTGAATATCTTGAATGATTTTCTTAAGCACTAAAGCATAACTATTTTCATCGTGCGTAAAATCTAAGTTTTGATTATTCAAAGTAATTTGATTTACAGGGCTTACTACTGCTGCAGTACCCACGCCAAAAGCTTCTTTCAACCTTCCTTCGGAATAAGCAGTAAAAACCTCCTCTACAGACACTTTTCTTTCTTCTACAGAAACCCCTTTATCTCTGGCCAATTGAATGATACTTTTTCTAGTAATTCCAGGTAAAATAGAATCGGTTAAAGCTGGAGTAACCAGGGTGTCATCAATTCTGAAAAACATATTCATAGTACCACATTCCTCAAAATACTTATGCTCTAACCCATCGGTCCACAAAATTTGAGTATACCCTTCTTTTCGAGCACTTTTTACTGGATAAAACGAAGCAGCATAATTACCAGCAGCCTTAGCAAAACCAGTCCCTCCTGCTGCAGCTCTTGTATATTTCTCTTCTACTTTGAGTCTAACTTCTCCACTAAAATAAGAAGCAGTAGGAGAACAAATTATCATAAAAGTATAACGTTCAGAAGCATCCGCTTTAATAAAATTAGAGCTCCCAAACATTAGAGGTCTTAAATAAAGCGATCTACCTTCTTCTGCTGGAACCCACCCACTTTCTAAGCGCAATAATTCCTTTAGTCCATCCATAAACACAGACGGTGGTAATTGAGGCATGCACATGCGTTCTGCAGACGCGTTAAATCGATTAAAATTCTCTTCTGGTCTAAACATACTCACTTTACCTGTAGCGTCCTTAAAGGCTTTCATTCCTTCGAAAATCGCTTGACCGTAATGTAAAATATGTAAAGAAGGGTCTACAGAAATAGGTCCATAAGGTTTAATTTCAGGCTCCAACCATTCTTCTCCATCAAATTCGCACACCAACATATGGTCTGTAAATTCCTGTCCAAACAGCAAGTTATCGAAATTTACATCCTTCAACCTTGAATTCATGTTTTTAGTAATCTTCATCCTACTTCAAGTATCTAAAATCTTGTTTATCCTCTATGGCCAGTACCGTATTGTAAATCAATTGAATTACTTTTTCAACATCGTCTTTATGCACTGCCTCTACTGTGGTATGCATATACCTAAGTGGTAAGGATATTAATGCCGATGCAACCCCTCCATTTGAATAAGCAAATGCATCTGTATCGGTACCTGTAACACGCGATGCTGCCATTCTCTGGAACGGTATTTTATTTGTTTCTGCTTGATTCAAAATCAACTTTAATAAGTTGTTCTGAATAGAAGGTCCATAACTGATCACGGGACCTAAACCACATTTAAAATCTCCTTGTTTGATTTTATTGATCATAGGAGTAAATGTATCGTGGCACACATCTGTGATGATAGCCACGTCTGGTTTAATCGTTTGGGTAATCATTTCTGCACCGCGCAAACCAACTTCCTCTTGTACAGAGTTAGTAATGTATAAACCAAAAGGTAATTCTTTCTTGTTTTCCTTTAATAATCTCGCCACCTCAGCAATCATAAAACCACCCATACGGTTATCCAATGCACGACCCACAAAGTACTTTTTGTTCAAAATCATGAACTCGTCTTCGTAGGTTATTACACAACCCACATGTACCCCTAGCTTTTCAACTTCTTCTTTGCTAGAGCAACCACAGTCTAAGAATATATTATCTAATTGCGGTGCTTTCTCATCGGCACCATGTCTGGTATGAATTGCTGGCCAGCCAAAAACTGCTTTTACAATTCCTTTATCAGTATGGATATTTACGCGTTTTGATGGAGCGATTTGATGGTCTGAACCACCATTTCTGCGCACATAAATAAATCCTTCTGGACTAATGTAATGTACGAACCATGAAATCTCATCTGCATGAGCCTCTATAACAACCTTGTATTTTACTTTAGGATTAATTACGCCCACCACAGTCCCATAGGTATCCACAAAGTATTCATCTATATACGGTTTCAAATAATCCAGCCAAATTTTTTGGCCTTCAGATTCAAAACCAGTTGGAGCTGCATTGTTGATATATCGTTCTAAAAAATCAATAGATTTTTTATTGATTACTGATGTTGTTTTCGCCATAATACCTGCGTTTTTAAAGGAGGACGAAGGTACAAATTCTAGTCTTTAAATTTCACCTTCAAAAACTCTTAGCAATTTGGGCTACTTTAGCAGTAAAATCAAAGGAGAGCTAATTTTGAAACGAATAATTGAAGAAACAGGAGATGGTTCAAAAACCATTTTTATCCCCGAATTGGACGAACGGTATCACTCCAAACATGGCGCATATCAAGAAGCTATTCATGTATTTATCGAGGCTGGCTTAAAACACCAGAATTCGGATGAGATTTCTATTCTAGAAATTGGTTTTGGGACAGGATTAAATGCCTTGCTTACTTTTAAAGAGGCAGAAAATACCCAACAGAAAATTAAGTACATGGGTTTAGAGGCTTTCCCTGTAACATTGGAAATGGCCTTGCAAATGGATTACACAAACAACCCTATGCAACTTGATGTTTTTGAAGCAATGCACCAATGCCCTTGGAATATTTGGTGCCAAATTAGTGACACATTTACGTTAAACAAACAAGAACAAAAACTAGAGAATTTCGATACTGAACATCTTTTCGATGTTATTTATTTTGATGCCTTTGGGCCTCGGGTACAAGATGCAATGTGGGGAGCAGAAGTGTTCGATAAAATGTTTGAACTATTACACCCAGGTGGAATACTTTGTACTTATTGTGCCAAAGGTTCGGTAAGGCGAAATATGATTGCTGCAGGTTTTTTAGTTGAAAGACTTCCTGGACCTCCAGGAAAAAGAGAAATGTTAAGGGCTATTAAACTCTAATTCATTCTATTTGCTGTCACTCCAAAAATAATTATCCTTTTGAAGGATATTACCCTTCTTTCTAATTACAGTAGATTTAGAAGAACGAATTAAAACATTATCGATATGTAATGGCGCATTCGTAGATTGAACGGTCCAAACTTTTAGTGATTTTAACTCTTCAACATTTTCCACCGGCAGACTTATCAACCACCAATCGTCAGCTACCGATTTCACCATTTCCAAAAGACTAAAATTAGGAGGATACATTTTCTTATCCTTGGTAATTCTTTGCCATAATAATCTGGTCTTGGCTAAATCATAACTTTTTGCCTTTACCCAAAACTCTATTAGAATTAATGAGTCTTGTGGAGAGCTAAAAGGTACTTCTAAAATTAAATTATCGCCAGGCTTATCTAAGATTAAAGCTCCAGTATCAAACATACCTTTACGGTTTGGCATCTCATCGAAATTTAGTTCAATCACATCATCGATATCGGATATATATTGGCCCCTCCCATCCTGAACTACATATAGACTATCCTGTGTTTCCAAAAGGTACTGGGCCAATTTCTTAGGCTCATTCATGTATTCCTTTAGGGCTTTTATTTGAATCGAATACAATTCATAATCTTCCTTCTTAGTCATAAGATTGGCATGACTAAGAAGCTCTAATTCGCCTTCAGAAAGGGAATAATTAGACTTGATTATAAGGATGAACTTATCATTGCTGAATGAATTTACAAAAGGAATAGCGCTATGCGGCACTTTTACCAAAGAAAGATTCGAAATGGTCTGATTGAATGAAGTCCTACTCATGCAAACCCCAATCATTGGAATTCCGGTTTTATAGGAGATGGTTGTAGGAATACTAAAACTACTTTCTACAATGTTATAAGTGTTGGCAATTTCTGATCCAATATGAAAATAGGGCAAGGGTAAAATCGCTTCAAACAAATCCGAATCTATTTTAGATAACTCATCATTAAATTGCTCTATATCACCAACCGCTGTGTAAAATGGATTTTCCCAATTATGAAACACATCTTTCTTAACACTA
>JBLHRE010000062.1:0-10070 GCA_047625765.1 Flavobacteriales bacterium | reverse complement strand
GCGGGAGCATCATCGGTAACCAATGATCTTGATCAAATAGAGCGTATGCGTTTGTTTGGTGAGAAAGTGGGGATTGCATTTCAAATTAAGGATGATTTGTTTGATTATCAAAACACCAATATTATTGGGAAACCGACAGGGATTGATATCAAGGAACAAAAGATGACTTTACCTTTGATCTATGTTTTAAGCAAGGCAGAAAAAAGGGAGAAGCGATGGATGATAAAAATTGTGAAACGCCATCATAACAACCCTAAGAAGGTTGACGAGTTGGTAGACTTTGTAAAAGCGAATGGAGGATTGGAATATGCTAGTTCAAAAATGATTGCGGTTCAACAAGAGGCATTGGAGTTGTTGGAATCATTCCCTGACAATGAAGCAAGGGTATCGTTAAGAGAATTAGTGAATTACGTGATAGAAAGAAAGAAATAAATGATTCCAAAGGAAATCATTGATGTAATATTTGAAACCACCCGAATAGAGGAGGTTATTGGTGAATTTGTAAATCTGAAAAAGGCCGGAGCCAATTACAAAGGTTTAAGTCCATTTACTCCTGAGAAAACTCCGTCTTTTGTTGTCTCTCCAGCAAAACAAATCTTCAAATGTTTTAGTACAGGTAAAGGAGGTAGTGCCGTAACTTTCTTGATGGAGCATGAACATTTCTCTTATCCGGAAGCTTTAAGATATTTAGCCAATAAGTATGGAATAGAAATTCCCGAAAGAGAAATGACCGCTGAGGAGCGTGCATTTATCAACGAAAAAGAAAGTCTCTTTTTAGTTTCTGAAGCAGCTCAAAAGTTTTTCGAGAATACCCTTTGGGAAGAGGAAGAAGGCAAAGCCATTGGCTTGTCTTATTTAAAAGAAAGAGATATTAGCGAAAAAAGTATCAAGACTTTTGGATTGGGATATAGCCCAAACAAAAAAGATGCTTTTACTACACATGCCGAACGTAACGGTTATAAGTTAACCTACCTAGAGAAAACAGGGCTTACTTTAGAAGGGAAAAAAATAGACCGTTTTTACGGTCGTGTTACATTTCCTATTCACAGTATCTCTGGAAGAATTCTTGGTTTTGGAGGGAGGATATTAAAGACGAATGTCAAAGCGGCAAAATATCTCAATTCACCAGAAAGTGAAATCTATCACAAGAGTAAGGTCCTTTATGGCTTGTTTCAGGCTAAGAAAAGTATCATTAAAGAAGATCGATGCTTTTTAGTAGAAGGATATACCGATGTAATTTCTTTACATCAGCATGGCATTGAAAATGTAGTAGCCTCTAGTGGAACAGCACTTACAAATGATCAAATAAGATTGATACGTAGGCTTACGCCTAATATCACCATTTTATACGATGGTGATGCCGCTGGCTTAAAAGCAGCCTTTAGAGGGATTGATTTGGTGCTTGCAGAAGGTATGCACGTAAAAGTGGTACAGTTTGCCGCAGGTGAAGATCCAGATACTTTTGCTAGGTCTGTAAGCAACGAAGAGTTGCAGAGATTTCTGAATGAACAAGCTCAAGATTTCATCAGCTTTAAAAGCAATGTGCTTTTAGAGGATGCGGGTAATGACCCTGTAAAAAGAGCGGGCTTAATTAAGCAGGTTTTAGAGAGTATTGCCGTTGTAGATGACAATACCTTAAGAGAAGTATATATTAAGGATACAGCCTCTCGTTTTGATATGACCGAACGTAATTTGACCCATGAGCTGGATCGATTGCGCGGGAATAAGTTAGATGAGGAATATAAGACTGAGCAAAGAAGTACACAAAGAGAGCAGAATTTAGAAATAGCCTATTCTAAAGAGCAACAATTGCAAACAGGGTATCCAGACGAGGAGCAAGAAAGGAAAATGATTTCTTTACTGTTAAACGATGGAGAAGCCGTTATTACACTTACGGCTAAAAAGCAAGAAGAAGAATCAGGAGAAATTAAAGAAGTAGAGATTAGTTCTGAGGTGCATGTTGCCCATTTTATTGTGCAACAAATCAATCAGGATGATCTGAAGTTCGATAATCCAATATATCAACAGATATATAACGATTTTGCTAAATCTGATGCCATATCAGAGGTGTTGCCAGCTTCCTTTTTCACAAGGCATGAGGATAGCCAAATTGTACACCTTGTAAGTGAATTGATTACCGAAATACATCAAATTAGTCCTTCTTGGGGGAAATTTGAAGTGGTGCCACCAGCTAGAGAGAAAAGAATAAGAAAAGATGTATTACAGTCCATCTTTTACTTTAAACAGACCAAATTGCAAAGATTAATTAATGGTTTGCAAGATAATTTGAAGAAGTCAGAAAATGGTCAGGAAATTATGGCAGAACTAATTCGCTTTAATGAGATTAAAATTTTTCTTTCTAAACTTATAGAACAGGCTAGGTGATTTTCGGCTTCAAATAGAGCCAGGTAAAAAAGAGTATTAAAAAGCCGGGTGTTCTAAATAATGATAATATCTGTCGCAATGTTTTATGGATTTCTCCATAACCAAACACCAATTGAACCCCTTTAAGAAAGAGTCCGTAAAGCATCAAGAATAGGATGGGAGCCAAACAGATGATTAGCATACTTTTTTTGCTTTTTATCCAGACACCGCCAAGTCCAATACCTAATAACCAAAACAAAACGTAATTCCCGAAATTGTTGGCTATAATGGCAATGCTCTCTGGAAACATATGGCAGAGTTTCTCCCATCCAAAATGGAAACCTAGAAAAAGCCAAATCGTCATCAATACACTAGTCGTTATCTTCAGTTTGAAACTCATTTGGCTGGTAGTTTTTTAAGCGCCAACATCCACAAGCCAAAAACCATTAAATAAAAGAATGTTTGAAACAGATACGTGTGGACAAAATCAAAACATGTGGGCTGGTAGTAATAGAGCAAACTAAGTGATGCTATTCTAATAATGTTGCCAAGATAAAGAGCCAGACATCCCAAAACAATGAAGTAAAGGTGTTTTAAGCGAGGAGGAAAAAAGAATGCTGATAAAAAGCTAATGAATAGGATGTATACTCTGTGACCATTACAAGCCGGAATTAATTGTGCGACTGGGTAATTCTCGAAAAACAAACTTGGAATTCCATTGGTGTAGCTGATTTTAGTTTCTCCAAAGAGAGATAATAGACCTTTAACAGAAATTGCCAGCGTTTCTAATAATGCAGGCTCAAAGGGCTTAATACAATTTATGAGTAAGTAATACAGTCCATAAAGAAGGATGTAAAAACCAAAAAATCGCAAAGCGAAATACAAAGCCTGTCTTTGTTTCATCTAGGAAAAGTACAAAAAGAAAAGCCCTCTCGGTTCAAAGGAGAGGGCTTTTCGATTATGGTATGTCAATTTTTAATAAGCACGTTCGTTTCTACCTTCAATATAGTAGATAAAGGCTTTGTTTACTACACGCATTCCTCCGGGAGTTGGGTAGTTGCCAGTAAAGTACCAGTCTCCTTTATGGTCTGGACAAGATTTGTGCAGATTTTCTATGCTTTGGAAAACAATGTTTACTTCAGCTTTCGTCTCTTTTGGGGTAACCAATTCGGCTACTTTATCAGAGATTTGCTGTGCTGTAAATGGCTTGTAAATCTCCTTAACATAATTCACAATCTCATTGTCTGGAAGCTCAGTTTGTTTTAAAGACTTTTGATACACATTTTGAATGATATGTTCCTGGTCTGATTCTTTTAGTAATTCGATAGCTGCTCTAAAGGCAATAAAATCACCCATTTTCGCCATATCTATACCGTAGCAGTCTGGGTACCTAATTTGAGGTGCAGAAGAAACAATTACAATTTTTTTAGGGCCTAATCGGTCCAAAATTTTAATAATACTTTGTTTAAGTGTTGTACCTCTAACAATAGAGTCGTCAATAATAACAAGGTTATCTGTTGGCTTTACAGTTCCGTATGTAATGTCATAGACGTGCGCTACCAGATCATCACGGCTACTATCATTCGTGATGAAAGTACGCAGCTTAGCATCTTTAATGGCAACTTTCTCAACACGAACACGTTTGGACATGATCTCATTAAGGTCGGCCTTACTTAAGTTTTTTCGTTTCTTAAATATTTGCGCCTTTTTCCAGTCATTAATAGCGTTTTCAAAACCTTTAATCATTCCGTAAAACGAAACTTCAGCAGAGTTTGGAATAAAGGATAGAACGGTATCATCCAATTCGTTATTAATGGCATCGAATACCTGTGGGCAAATATATTGACCTAAGCGAATACGCTCTCTGTAAATGTCGGCATCGCCAGCTCTAGAAAAATAAATACGTTCGAAAGAACAGGCCTTTCGAGGAAGTTTTTTCATGATAGGTTTCATAGAAACATGGCCATCTTTTCTGATGATTAAAGCTTCGCCTCTTTCAATTTCCTTAACATCCTCAATTTTCACATTGAACACTGTTTGAATAACGGGTCTTTCAGACGCAACAACTACAACCTCATCATCTTGGTAATAATATGCTGGGCGAATAGCAGCAGGGTCTCTTAAAACAAAAGAATCTCCATTACCAATCATTCCGGCCATTGCAAATCCACCATCCCAGTGTTTGGATGAATGTTTTAATATTTTTTCGATATTTAGATTGCTTCCAATTAATTCGGTTGCTTGTCTTTTATCGTGTCCTTGTCTTTTGTACTGACGGTATAAACGTTCGTTTTCCTCGTCTAAGAAATGCCCAATTTTCTCTAGAATGGTTACCGTATCAGCTTTCTTTTTTGGGTGCTGACCCAATTCAAGCAATTCATCAAATAACTGATCAACGTTGGTCATGTTGAAGTTTCCTGCAAGAATTAAATTCCTGTTTTTCCAGTTATTTTGTCTTAAAAAGGGGTGGCATTGTTCGATACTATTTCCTCCAAATGTTCCGTAACGTAAATGCCCTAAAAATACTTCTCCAGAAAACGGAAGGTTGTCTTTTCTCCACTGGGCATTTTCAAATTCAACAGGGTGCTGTTCCTGAGCTTCTTTGAAGCGTGCATTAACCTTGTCAAAAATATCTTGAATAGGTTTGTTAGAATTTGAACGCTGGCGACTGATATACCTTTTTCCAGGTTCAACATCAATTTTGACATTGGCCAAACCAGCACCATCTTGCCCTCTATTGTGTTGTTTTTCCATCATCAAGTACATCTTGTTTACACCATACATGGCGGTACCATACTTCTCTTGATAATATTCTAGGGGCTTTAATAGGCGGACAAGGGCTATTCCGCATTCGTGCTTTATTGGATCGCTCATAATTGCGCTTGTTGTCTAGTGAAAAAAGAGCTGCGAAATTAGCCATTTTTCATGGTAGAATTGCTATGTCTAAATAAAACTACACAAAACGCTTGTCAGCCTCCATCTCTGCAGCGCAAGACTTGCAGGTTCTCAATTCTTTAGAAGCATAGAACTCTCTAAATCGAGGGATGAAATCCTTTTCAATATTGTCTAATTTAAAGTAAACTTCATGCAGTTTGAAGTTACATGCATCGCAAAACCAAAGTAAGCCATCCGTTTCTGTGCCTTTTCTTACTTTTTCTATCACCAATCCAACAGATCCTTCTGATCTTATTGGAGAATGAGGTACCCTTGCGGGAAGTAAAAACATTTCTCCAGCTTTAATCGGAATATCAACAGATTTTCCGTCTTCTTGAATCTTAACCAAGATATCGCCTTCTAATTGATAGAATAATTCTTCGCTCTCATTATAGTGGTAATCCTTTCTAGCATTGGGCCCTCCAACAATCATTACAATAAAATCGCCAGCCTCTACATATAGGTTCTTATTTCCTACGGGTGGTTTTAAAAGATCTCGGTTGTCCGTAATCCATTGTTGTAAGTTAAAAGGTTTCATGATTGCCATAAGGAATATTATTTGTTGAGTAAAAGTAGAAAATTCCACTTGCAATCGGTCAATTTCTATCTTTGTAAAATGAATTTAGACTTGACAGGAAAAAGAGCCTTAGTGTGCGGAAGTACGCAAGGTATAGGCAAGGCTTCTGCTGAAGCCCTAGCAGCAATGGGTGCATCGGTTACCTTATTGGCTAGAAATCAAAAATTATTAGACCAAGTTACTTCTGGTTTAGATGTCTCAAAAGGACAACAACATCGCTCTTTGGTGGCAGATTTCACCAAAATAAAGCAAGTTGAAGAGGCGGTTATGAAAGCTGTTAAAGGTTTTGGGAACCACCATATTTTGGTTAACAACACTGGAGGACCTGCAGGAGGACCTGCCAATGAGGCTGATGTTTCTGAATTTATTCAGGCATTTAACAATCATTTGGTGTGCAACCATATTTTGGTTCAAGGATTAATTCCTGGGATGAAAACAGAAGGCTATGGTAGAATAATCAATATCATTTCTACTTCCGTTAAAATCCCATTAAATGGGTTAGGTGTTTCAAATACCGTTCGTGGAGCAGTAGCTAGTTGGTCGAAAACCTTGGCGAATGAATTGGGTCAATTTAATATCACAGTAAATAATGTGTTGCCTGGTGCTACAAATACCTCAAGGTTACAATCCATAATTTCTACCAAAGCATTAAAAACGGGTGTTAGCGAAGCAGAGGTTTCTGCTGCCATGACTGCTCAGGTACCTATGAAACGATTTGCTGAAGCGGAAGAAATAGCAAATGCAGTAGCCTTTTTAGCTTCACCTTCCGCATCGTACATCAACGGTATCAATGTGCCTGTTGATGGAGGTCGTACTGGAAGCTTGTAAGTATGTTCTTAAGTCGCATTCCTTTTATTGTTCGGAAATATGCTCCAGATTTATGTTGGAGAATTCCTGCTGATAAAAGGAACGTGTTGTACTTAACTTTTGATGATGGACCAACACCTGAAATTACACTTTGGGTATTGGCAGAACTCAAGAAGTACAATGCTAAGGCGACATTTTTTTGCATTGGCAATAATATAGACTTGCATCCAGAAATTTTTGATGCGATTTTGGAAGGTGGCCATCAGGTAGGCAATCATACACAGCAGCACGAAAAAGGCTGGCAGACCGAAAATCAAAAGTATTTTAACAGTGTTGCCGAATGTCAAGAGAAAACAAAAAATAATTTATTTCGGCCGCCTTATGGCCGGATAAAAAAGTCGCAGATTAAGTACTTGAAAAAGCAGTTTAAAATTGTGATGTGGACCGTACTTAGTGGCGACTACATGAAAAAAAGGACGGGAGAAGCATGTGCTAAAGCTGTTATTAACAGCAGTAAATCAGGAGATATCATTGTTTTTCACGACAGTGTTAAAGCCGATAAAAACCTAAAAATTGCACTTCCATTGGTATTGGAACATTTTGCAAAACAATTTTTTACCTTCGAAAGCATCGAAGCCAAAATGAATTAATATTTCGAAAAAATGAAGAATTTAGTTTATGCCATTTTGTTGATTGCTGTTGGAGGTATATTCCTTTCTTACCAGCTTTTTAGCAACTCCAATACGTTGCCCATTAAACCTGCCAAGAATGTTATTTTAATGGTTGGCGATGGAATGGGGGTAAGCCAGATTACTGCTGGACTGTATAGCAATAACAATTATTTGGCATTGGAAAGATGCCCAGTAGTTGGTTTAATGAAAACCCATTCATCCAATAATAAAATTACTGATTCTGCTGCAGGAGCTACAGCCTTTGCGTCTGGAATTAAAACCTATAATGGAGCGATTGGCGTTGATGCTGATAGGAATGTAGTGCCAACGATTTTAGAGATGGCAGAAACAAGTGGGTTGAAAACGGGTCTAATTTCAAGTTCATCATTAACACATGCAACACCTGCAGCTTTTTATACCCACAATCATAAACGAGCTTATATCAACGACAGTGCTATTACAGATTTTATGACTTCGGGCATAGAAGTGTTTATGGGAGGTGGTAAGCATTACTTTACCACAAGAGACGATTCATTAGATTATTGGTCGCTATTGCCAGGAATGGGATATACGGTATTGGATACAATACTAGATTCGGTACCATTAAAAACCGAGAAGCTGATTTGTTTAGATGCAGAAAAACATATGTTATCTATTGAAAATGGACGAGGAGCTTTCCTGCCCTTAGCGGCTGAAAAGGGATTGCAAGTGTTGGATTACAAAAATGAGAAGGGATTCTTTATGATGATAGAAGGTGCTCAGATAGATTGGGGTGGGCATGAGAATAATTCATCGTACATCATTTCTGAGATGTTGGATTTTGATAAAACAATTGCAAATGTTTTAGATTTTGCTGCAAAGGATGGAAATACCTTGGTTATTATTACTGCAGATCACGAAACGGGAGGATATGCTGTGGGATACGATAATGATGCAGATACGGTGAAAGGAGCATTTACCTCAGGATACCATACAGCAGCAATGGTTCCTGTTTTTGCATATGGACCTGGAGCTGAGGCCTTTTCTGGAATCATCGACAATACAGATATTTTTTATAAAATGGTGGCAGCATTGGGTCTTTCTAAACCAAATGTTGAGCAATAATGGCTAAATACTTAATTCTTCGCTTTAGTTCTATTGGTGATATTGTTTTAACCACTCCTGTTGTACGTTGTCTGAAAAAACAGAAAGATGCAGAAATTCATTTTTTCACCAAAAAACCTTTTGTTGGGATGCTTGAAGCAAACCCTCATGTGGATAAGGTATTCGCTTTAGAAGGTGATTTGAAAAAACAAATCAAGCAATTGTGTTTAGAAAATTATGATGGGATAATTGATTTGCATCATAATCTAAGAACCTTAAGAATTAAAAGAGGTTTGCAATGTGGATCTTGGAGTTTTGATAAGCTAAATATTCAGAAATGGTTATTGACTCGAATTGGAATCAACAAAATGCCAGATGTACACATTGTAGATCGTTATTTAGATACTGTAAAATCTCTAGGTGTTAAGAATGATTTGGCGGGCTTGGATTTTTTTATCCCTAAAAAGGATGCCTTGCATTTGGAGGAAGTGCTTCCCTTAGGTTTTTTAAATTATGTGGGATTTGTAATTGGTGGACAACATGCGACTAAAATGCTGCCACAAGACAAAATCGAAACGATTTGTAAAGGAATATCCTCTCCTATAGTTTTGTTAGGCGGGCCAGACGATGCTGAAAGAGGTGAGTCCATAGCAAATGCCATTGGCTTAGAAAAAGTGTTTAACGCTTGCGGAAAATTCAATTTGAATCAATCAGCCTATTTGGTGAAAGAGGCGCAATCTATTGTCACACACGATACAGGCTTAATGCACATAGCGTCAGCTCTTAAAAAGCGAATTATCTCTGTTTGGGGGAATACAGTACCGGAGTTTGGGATGTCTCCTTATTTGCCAGCAAAAGGCTCCAAGCAATTTGAAGTTAAGGGATTGAATTGTAGGCCCTGCTCAAAGATCGGCTATGCCAAATGCCCCAAAGGACATTTTAAGTGTATGAAAATGCAAGATGTCGAAGCGATTACAAAATCAATTTAAATAAAAAACCCTAACTTGAATTAGTCAGGGCTTTGATATTTGTGATAGGCTAATTCTACTCTTCAGTAAAAAACAATGCCTTCAACTCGTTGGCATCTTTCGGTTTCATTTTGCCAGCAAGAATCAAACTCAATTGTCGTCTTCTTAAAGCACCCTCGTAGCGCTTTTTTTCAAGCTCGGTTTCTGGTATTACTTCCGGAATATTAATGGTTGCTCCCATTTGGTCTACTGCAACAAAGGTGTAAATAGCCTCGTTACACTTGGTGCGTGCACCTGTTGTGCCATCTTCAAGATACACATCGCAAAACACCTCCATAGACGAATTGAATGCACGTGTAACCTGTGCTTCTAAAGTTACAATACTTCCCTGTGGAATTGGATTTTGGAATGCCACATTATTTACAGATGCGGTAACAACAATTCTTCTGCAGTGTCTGTGTGCTGCAATAGCAGTAGCAATATCCATCCAATACAACAAACGTCCACCCATCAGGTTGTTTAGGTTGTTGGTGTCATTGGGTAATACAATTTCTGTAATTGTAGTAAACGAATCCTGTGGTGTTCTTGTTTTAATGCCCATATATATATATAGTAAAAACAAGCCCCAATCGTTAAACGTATCGGGGCTTTTTTTGTTTATTGTTT
>JBLHRE010000061.1:0-10081 GCA_047625765.1 Flavobacteriales bacterium | reverse complement strand
GAAATTGAGTCCCTTTGCTGCAGCAAAGGAGGTTTTGAGTTTCATGTCCCTAGAAAATTAATGACTTATAAAATTTAACTAAATTCACGCCTTATTAATCATTTATAACCCATTATATAATGAAATTACTATCAAAATTTTCGTTTTTAGCATTAGCCTTAGCCATAGGATTTACAAGCTGTAAAAAAGACAGTGACAATGACGGAAAGGGTAGCTCTAATGCAGCCAGCGAAATGACGATTAAAGGAACAAGTTCTACAATTGGGTCAGGAGTTATTATTGACAATGGGACCATAGATAATGGTAATTTTAATTTTGATTTAGAACTTTTTGCGGAAGGATTAACCTTCCATTCAGAAGAGGATTCATTATCTGGAACAGGCAATGTACTATACTTCGAAATGTTTACATCAGATAGTACTGGTTTAGATGCTGGCACCTACGTATTTAACCAAACGACTGGAGATAAAACGCTAGATATTGCTTCTGCAATAGTTAACTTTGATAGTGAATTGGAAGAGTCTGATGAACATATTTCAGCTACATCTGGATCGGTTACCATTGATAAAGATGGCAACACATATATTATTGATATTGAATTTACAGACGGTGATGGAAATAACGTTACCGCACATTACGAAGGAACGCTTTATCTGAGCGTAGGCTAGTCTTAGCTTGTTCAAATAAAAAAAGGCTGTCTCGGTTAAACCGAGACAGCCTTTTTTTGTTTCTAATAAAATCTAGTGCCGCAAAGCATTGCGACAATGCACTATAAAATGTTACATCAATTTCTTAGCTTCTTTTACCTTCTTATTGGTCAGGGCCAATTCCAAGACTTCTCTCATTTTGGTAACGTAATGGAAAGTCAAGCCTTTTAGGTAAGATTCCTTGATATCTTCTATATCCTTGCGGTTGTCTTCGCATAAAATAATATCCTTGATTCCCGCTCTTTTCGCAGCTAAAATCTTTTCCTTTATTCCACCAACGGGCAATACTTTACCTCTTAAGGTAATTTCACCAGTCATGGCCAAATGAGACTTTACTTGTTTTTGGGTAAACAACGATGCCAATGAAGTTAACATGGTAATACCTGCCGATGGTCCATCTTTAGGTGTTGCTCCTTCTGGAACATGAATATGAATATTCCATTTTTCGAATACGGCAGCATCTATTCCAAATCGCTCTGAATGTGATTTTAGGTACTCTAAGGCAATGATGGCAGATTCTTTCATTACATCTCCCAAGTTACCTGTAAGACTCAGTTTACCCGTTCCTTTGCTTAAGCTAGACTCTATAAAAAGGATATCTCCTCCCATCGATGTCCAAGCCAAACCTGTTACTACACCGGCAACATCGTTGCCTTGGTATTTGTCTCTTTCAAAACGCGGAGAACCCAAAATAACCTTCAAATCTTCGTTGGTCAATTTTACTTGGTACTCTTGTTCCATAGCCACAGACTTAGCGGCATAACGCACCACCTTAGCAACTACTTTATCCAATCCACGTACACCCGATTCTCTGGTGTAACCTTCAACCATCAACTCCATTTGTTTTTTACCTAATGACAAATGGTGTTTTTCTAAACCATGCTCTTTTAATTGCTTTGGCAACAAGTGGCGTTTAACGATCTCTGCTTTTTCCTCAAGCGTATACCCGTTAATTTCTATAAACTCCATTCTATCGCGCAATGCTGGCTGAATGGTATTTAGATTGTTTGCTGTTGCAATAAACATTGCTTTAGAAAGGTCGTAACCTGTCTCTACATAGTTATCGTGGAAACTTGAATTTTGCTCTGGGTCTAATACTTCTAACAAAGCGGAAGTTGGATCAGAATGTCCGTCTCTACCAACCTTGTCTATTTCGTCCAAAACAAAAACAGGATTCGAAGTCCCTGCCTTTTTCACGTTTTGGATAATACGACCCGGCATGGCCCCTATGTAGGTTTTTCTATGTCCTCTTATTTCAGCTTCATCTCTCAATCCACCTAAAGACATACGCACGTATTTTCTTCCCAGCGCTTCTGCAACAGATTTGCCTAAAGA
The DNA here is from genome assembly GCA_047625765.1 of Flavobacteriales bacterium. GTDB lineage: Bacteria > Bacteroidota > Bacteroidia > Flavobacteriales > JBLHRE01 > JBLHRE01. The sequence goes on along the minus strand of JBLHRE010000061.1, from coordinate 8,039 downwards.
TGTTTTACCAACACCTGGAGGTCCGTACAAGCATAAAATAGGCGCTTTCATATCACCTTTCAATTTTAAAACTGCAAGGTGTTCTATGATACGTTCTTTTACTTTTTCAAGACCAAAGTGGTCTCTATCTAAAATACGTTGTGCGCGTTTTAAATCGAATTTATCTTTCGAAAATTCATTCCAAGGTAATTCTAATAAAAGCTCTAAATAATTTCTATGTACTGAATAGTCAGGAACCTGTGGGTTCATGCGCGTCAGTTTCTTAAGCTCTTTGTTAAATACCTCTTTTACTTCTTTCGACCATTTTTTGGCCTTCCCTTTGGCGCGCATTTCTTCTATCTCCTGCTCGTTAGAAGTATCACCCAACTCTTCTTGGATGGTCTTTAACTGCTGGTTTAAGAAATATTCTCTTTGCTGTTGGTCTAAATCTACTTTTACCTTGTGCTGGATCTCGTTCTTCATCTCCAACATCTGCAACTCTTTTGATAAATGCTCCAAAGCTTTTTGAGATCGTAAGACCAAATCACTTTCTTCTAACAAACCTTGCTTGTGCTCTACCTCAAGGTTCATGTTAGAAGCAATAAAGTTTACCAAGAAAGTAGGCGTCTCAATGTTCTTTATGGCAAAAGATGCATCAGAAGGGATGTTTGGAGACTCTTTGATGATTTGCAAAGCAAGGTCTTTCATAGAACTTACCGATGCTTCGAAACGCTTGTCTCCTTTCAATGGTTTTAAATCATCGTAAGAGTTTATTTCGGCTTTCATATACGGCTCTTCTTGAACCATATCTTTTAGCTCGAAGCGTTTTTTACCCTGAATGATTACCGTAGTACTACCATCTGGCATTCTTAGTTGGCGGATAATTCGAGCAACAGTTCCAATGCTATTTAAATCTTTAAACTCTGGGTCTTCAACAGAACCATCTTTCTGAGAGACCACACCAATGGTTTTGTCACCAGAATAAGCGTCCTTAATTAGTTTAATTGATTTATCTCTTCCTACAGTAATTGGGATCACAACACCAGGAAAAAGTACCGTATTTCGTAAAGGTAATATTGGGAGAATTTCTGGCAGCTCCTCTTTGTTCATTTCATCCTCATCTTCCTCTGTCATTAAAGGAATAAAGTCTGTCGATTCTTCATCAACAATTTGGGACAAAGACAAACTGTCTGCTAGCATACTATCTAATTCTATCATATGTCATTTTTTTCGCCAAGTTGTCAGTATTGACGTTTTATTATTGCAAATAAAAAGGCTTGCCCCAATAGGGCAAGCCTTATGCCAAAATACAATTAGCAGCTTATGTGAGTTTTATTTTTTCTCTTTTCCTAAAATATTAAAACTAGTTCCCAATTGAACCTCATAAAAATTTTGTCCAGGAGCTTGTAAGTCAAAATTAAAACGACCTCGCACAAAAAAAGTAGAATTTTTTGATAACTCTATTCTATTAGTAAAGCTCGCGCGTAGCATTAAAGATGCTCTTGTCTCTTGGAAAGCCATGTTTATGTTATTCAAATTGATTTCATCTATTTCTGGTACAACTCTAAATTCTGTTGTTGCTGCTTTTAAATATTCCACTCCTACCATCAACTCACCTTCGTAGATGCTTTCAGGTCGAATTGTACCTCGAATATAGGCTCCAGGTGAAATAGAATTTACTTTGCTTATTTTCACATCACTTAGCCCAGTCGTTTCTATATCATTCGTAAATGGTGTTTGCCTAAAATTAAAAACTCCCAGTAATGCAATTTCTCCAGAGGTTAATGCATACTCCAAAACATTCCACTCGATCCCTGCTTGAAAACTCGCATAATTCAATAAATTTAAATTTGTAGTGATACTATAATCCCCATCAGATCTACTTACAATATGACTTGGATCCAATTGGAAAACCCTATCTGCACTTTCTAATTTATTCCAGCTAACAATCGGTTCTATAGAACGAGAAAAGTACCACCAGCCTGAAGGCAAAGTGATTTTTCCCGGAGCTGTTTGGAAATTATTTTTAGGGTAAAAATGATTGGCATGAATAAATATTTTTTTACGAACTTCGACTTGAATCAATCCATTTCCAACATCCGAATTTAAACCTAATAAATCGCTATAAAGACGTGCATCAAAAAGTTTATCTTTTCCTTCCTTCTTTACAGGTATAGCCCATCCAATATGTTCTTTATCTATTGTAACTAACTGATCTTTAGGAGATAAATTCCCTGATTTTAATTGTAATTCAGGTGCCACTTTTAGTACTCTATTCAAGAAAAGAAATTCTTTTTGATTTGGAGACATGCCTTGTTTAACCAAAACACCTTCGCCTAAGTATTTCGTTAAATTATTTAAAGTCATGATGGGAATGGGATTGGTATTGACAAAATAATCGGTCTTATTTCCACTCTTAGCTTCAACCACCAAATCTTTTATAGTTCCTCCCTCTATACGCATTGAGGCAGTCTCCAATTGCCAAGAATTAGCTGAATTATTATATGTTGTATCTCCTTTGTCATCTACATATAATACTGTAGAATACAAGATAGCACTAGTTACTTTTAGGCGAAGCGATACGGGAGCAGATGTAACCGTTTTGGCTTTAGAAGTACTTGCTGCATTAAATATATCAGAGACCAAATTATTTAAATCTAAAGGCGATAGTTCATCTAAATCTAATCCTAAATCCGTTAATGCATTTACTATTTCCTTAGGAGTTAAATCATTTAATTCAACAGGTTTTCCTCCACTTACTATTGCCGTTACTCCATTTTTTAAAGTTTGAACTTCTAATTGATTTGGCAAAGGCACTCCTTCTTTGAGTTCTGCCTTAGAAATATTAATAGGTACTTTTTTGTTTGCTAATTCTGTTTGAGCAAAGGTTTGCCCCATTCCAAGAAATAATGCAATTGCTAGTAAGTAATATTTTCTCATTTGAAATAGTTTTTATTTGTTCAATAAGGTAGGTGTATACAAGCTACATTGCTTAGCCTTAGTTGATAAGCGTAAGCATAAATTGATAAGCGTAACAGTCGAAAGTAAAATACGAACAGGTAAAGGTTTGGAATAGCGGCTTATCTACTTCCAAATAAAGCAGAACCAATTCTAATATGCGTACTCCCCACTTCAATAGCAATTTCATAATCACCACTCATTCCCATAGAAAGCACTTCAAAATCTTCGAAAGTGTTTTTCATGGCATCAAATCGATCCCTCAAACTAGAAAACTCATTTTTTACTTGATTTTTATCCGAAACATTACTCGCCATTCCCATCAATCCTTTAAAAATAATATTGGGAAATTGGCTTTGAAGGTCTGAGTAGCCTAAGTCTTCTAATTCGCTTAAATCGAAACCAAACTTCGTCTCTTCTTTTGCAATGAAAGCCTGCAATAAGCAAGCAATTTTTCGGTTGTTTTGTGCTGCTCGTTTATTTATTTCCTCTAATAAACGCAGACTATCTACAGAGTGAATTAAGGATATAAAAGGTGCAATATATTTTACCTTATTGCGCTGCATATGCCCTATCATGTGCCACTCGATATCTTTTGGCAAAGACTCAAATTTCTCGCTTAATTCTTGTGCCTTGTTTTCGCCAAAAATGCGCTGCCCTCCATCATAAGCATCTTGTATAGCTTCGATAGGTTTCGTTTTAGATACAGCAATTAACTCAACTCCTTTGAGTAAGTTTTTTTTAAAGGCAGCAATATTATCAGCAATTATAGCCATGTGTTATTTTTCTATTGGGAAAATTGTTAATCCAGAACGCAATTTAGGTTCTACATAAGTACTTTTTGGAGGCATTGAGTTACCCGTATCTGCAACATGCTTCAACTGCTCTATACTTACTGGAAATAAGCCAAAAGCAACTTTCGCGCGCTCGGAATCTACTCTATCTTTTAACCCTTGCATGCCTTTTACGCCATCCATAAACTCAATCCGCTTATCTGTTTTAAGATCGTGAATTTCTAAAATAGGCCCTAAGATGTGCTTAGACAAAAGGTGGGCATCTAATGAATTTATAGGATCAAAATCATCGTAATAATCCGATTTAAATTCTAATGCAAACCATTCTCCTTCCAAATACATTGATAATTGATGCAGACGTGTAGGTTTAAAAATATCGGAACCCATTGATGTTAAATCTGCCACCTGCTCTAGTTTCTCTATAAACTCATCCTTATACAAGTGATTCAGATCCTCAACCAATCTATTAAAATCATAAATATGCAGCTGATCTTCTGGCACCAAATAAGACATGAAGTAATTGAAGGACTCTTCTCCATCAAACTTCCCTTTATTCTTTCGTCTATCTTCTCCTAACAATACAGAAGAGGCCGATCTATGGTGACCATCGGCAATGTACAGGTCAGAAACATTTTCGAACGATTCCATTATCCCCTTAATATCCTCATCCTTATCAATTAACCAAACAGTATGTCGGTCTTTGTTGGTTGATGTAAAATCGTATTCTGCTCTTTGACTGGTATACTTTTTTACAATTTCCTCGATTGCATCTTGCGGTGGATAGGTTAACAACACCGGTTCGGCATTAAAATCGCACACATCCAAATAATCTTTAAACATGTTTTCTCGCTTAGTAAGCGTTTGCTCATGCACCTTAATATGTCCTTCCATGTAATCGTCTATACTGGCTCCAGCTATTATTCCTGTATATGATACATTGGGATTGACCCCCTGCTTGGTTTGACGGTAAATATAAAATTGTGGGATTTCGTCCTGCACATACACTCCCTCATCTACAAATTCATCGAAACGACTTTTTACCATGTAAAACCTTGCCTTTCCTTCTTTCTTTGGTCCTTGCTTTCCAAATTCTGGATTTATAACGTGGATAAAGGTATAAGGGTTCTCAGATAATTTATCGTTCAAACTTTCTGGAGAATAACTTACATAAGATCTAGAGGCAACCAAATGAACCTTATCTCTGGTCGGTCTAACAGCTTTAAAAGGGCGGATTTTTGTCATAGGTCAAAAATAGGAAAAGCCCTTATTAGAATAGAGTTGAAAATTAAAAAGGATGAAAAATATATTATCAAGGTACTTTGTGAAATTTGGTTCAAGCCTTGAAGAGTAAATTATCAAACAAACACTAGCATGTACCTACCCCACGGAATTTAAAGCATCTGATTATCCAACAGCTTGGATAGGAAAAAATTAACAGGGTATACCCTGCCTGATTAATAAAGAAAACCCTCCTAAAGTATCGGAAGAAGAGGAAAAGATGAATACGACAAAGGTTATTGAACTTATAGAGAATAAGAAAGTTTGCTTTTTAAATTGATCTCAACCATTCTAACCTTACCAATGCAGCAGAAAGAAGACGAATACTTGGGAACCGGAATTGGTTTAGCACATTGCAGAAAAATAACCGAATTACATAAAGGAATTATTTGGGTAGAATCGGCAATTGGGATAGGAAGTGCTTTTCATTTTACCTTAAACAAATAGCAAGATGAAAACAATATAAGGATTCGATTGTTTATTACTCATTGATGATGAACCTACCAATTACATCCACGAAAGGGTAATAAATAAATCGGATTACAATGTTAAAGTGGTTACTGTTACTAGCGCAGAAGTGGGCTTAGAGTATCTAACTTCTTCTGGGGGAATATTCTGGAACTTTAGGTTATCCAAAACCTGGAATTATCTTTTTGGACATCAATATGCCTAGAATGAATGGTTGGGAGTTTTTAGTAGAATATGCTAAACTACCCGAAGAACAAAAGGCTAAAGTTCTAGAAGCTATGCTTACCAAATCTTTGAACCCAGATGATGCTCATAAAGCAAATGAAATAAAGAATATTGAGGCTTTTTTAAATAAGCCATTAACAGCCGATATGATAAAACATATTGTTGAAGAACATTTCCCTGTTTAAAACAAAAATATCGAACCGTACGATTCGATATTTTTGTCTTAATGTATAAACAGTGTCTACTTTAACAATTCGATAATTTGACTTGCCAATTCGGTTCCAATTCTATCTTGTGCCTCTTCTGTAGCTGCACCTATATGCGGAGTTAAAGAAACATAGCGATTCATCAGAACTTTTAAGTTTGGTTTTGGTTCGTTTTGAAAAACATCTAAACCTGCAAAAGACACTTTACCAGATTCCAAAACTTCTAACAAAGCCTCTTCATCGATAACACCACCACGAGCAGCATTTACCAGCCCAACTCCGTCTTTCATTTTAGCAAATTCGTCTTTCCCTAACAATGCCTTACCATCTTTAGGCATAGGAACGTGTACCGTAATAAAATCAGATTGTTTAAGCACCTCTTCCAAACTAACTGGTTTCACATTAAACTTGATGTGTTCGCCAGTATAGAATTTTAAACTTAACTCTACGGTACCCGAATTTGGATCGTATGGCAAGACTTCCATTCCAAGACTAATTGCAATTTTAGCTACTGCTTGACCAATTCTACCAAATCCAATAATTCCAAGCTTACGCCCCCTTAACTCTCTACCAGCAGCGTAAGCCTTTTTCAAGCCCTTAAAATTGCTATCTCCTTCAAGAGGCATGTTTCTATTAGAATCGTGCAAAAAACGAACGGAGCTAAATAAATGTGCGAAAACCAATTCTGCAACTGATGCAGAAGATGCTGCGGGAGTATTAATTACATGCAAGCCTTTGCTACGCGCATAGTCTACATCGATATTATCCATACCAACACCACCTCTACCAATCAACTTTAAACTTGGGCAGCTGTCAATTAAGTCTTTTCTTACCGTAGTAGCCGACCTTACCAATAAACAAGTTACTTCGTTGGTATTGATAAAATCTATCAATTGTTCTTGTGCTACAGTATTCTCCAATATCTCGAATCCTGCTTCTTTTAAAACTTCCTGACCTATTACAGCCATTCCGTCATTTGCTAATATTTTCATGCTTGTTTTTTCTTAAGATATTTTTTTCTCGAAGGCCTGCATCACATCTACCAATACCTGCACACTTTCTAATGGCAATGCATTGTACATAGATGCACGGTAACCACCAACTGATCTATGCCCTTTTAATCCATTGATACCGGCTGCTTCCCACATTTCGTTAAACATGGCAGACTTAGACTCGTCTTTTAACAAGAAACATGCGTTCATGTTAGATCTGTCTTCTTTTACCGCTGTTCCTTCGAACATGCTATTTCTGTCTACTTCGTTATATAATAAATCTGCCTTAGCTTGATTCACTCCTTCTATCCAAGAAACACCACCATTGTCTTTTAACCATTGTAAGGTCAGCATAGAAACATAAATTGGGAATACCGGAGGTGTATTAAACATAGATTCCTTCTCGATATGTGTTTTGTAATCCAACATCGTTGGAATTTTACGTGCAGACTTACCCAAAGCACTGTCCTTAACAATAGCTATAGTAGCTCCTGCAGGCCCCATATTTTTCTGAGCTCCAGCATAAATCAAATCGAATTTAGACACATCAATAGTTCTACTAAAAATATCTGAAGACATATCGCAAATTACAGGCACATCACATTTAGGAAATTCCTTAACCTGAGTACCTACAATAGTATTGTTTGATGTAAAATGGAAATAATCCAAATCAGCAGGAATATCAAATCCTTTAGGAATATAATTGAAGTTTGCATCTTTAGAACTTGCCAAACAAACTCCGCCACCTAATGCTTCAGCTTCTTCGAACGCTTTTTTGGCCCAAGTACCTGTTACCAAATAACCTGATCTACCATCAGGCTTCATAAAATTCATTGCAGCCATCAAAAACTGAAGACTTGCTCCACCTTGTAAAAACACTACCGAATAGCCTTTTGGTACATTAAGTAATTCTTTTACCAAGGCTACTGCCTTGTCCATTACCGCAACAAAATCTTTACTCCTATGAGAAATCTCGATTAAGGATAATCCCAAATCATTAAAATTCTTTACCGCATCAGATGCTTGTTGCAATACTTCTTGTGGTAAGATACAGGGACCGGCACTGTAATTGTGTTTCTTCATTGTATAAATTTGTTGGATTCTAAATTCTTTTGCAAAAATCTTAAAATAGCTGGGAA
>JBLHRE010000060.1:0-10101 GCA_047625765.1 Flavobacteriales bacterium | reverse complement strand
GTGCTTCAAATTCTTTTTTCGCAAGAAATGAGCCTTTTGGTACTTTAAGTTCTGATATTGATGCTTACTATGGTAATGATTTTTTATATCCAGATGAGGTGAAAGCACGTAGTGGGGCGTCTGATTTATTCTTCTATAATAATAGCGCAACTAAGTCGGGTGGTGTAGCATTTGAGGGTGATTACAAAGTCTTATACATGGGTATTGGTTTAGAAATGGTCAAAGACGAAGCCGCAAGAAATGAGATTATTCGTTTAACAGATCAGTTCTTTAAAGGTGATATCACTGTTGGCGTTTTAGAATCTGAAATGAGCAAAGTATTTGGAAATACGTATCCAGTACCTGCTACAGATATAGTAACTATCGAATTGAACAATATCAAGACAAATTCTGCCATCGAATTATTCGATATTACAGGTAAAACAGTTTATAAAGGATTGATAAATGTTGGGGCAACTCAAACACAAATCAATGTTTCTGATTTAGCTGCTGGTACTTACATGTATCGTGTTGTATCTGCAAACAATACTTCAGAGATGAAGCAATTGCAAGTTGCTCACTAAGACTTATTATTACTCTTAAGTTTAAATCCCAGTCTCATTCGAGGCTGGGATTTTTTGTTTTGGAATAATATCTTAAATTCAAATCCTAATTAAATACGAACATTAACCCAATACTATTTAGCCTACGAAAACTGCATTAAAATTTCTGTTTACACCTCTAGTTCCGCTTACTATGCGTGCCTCTGCTAAGTCTTACGAAAGAGGGGCTATGGATAATGAATGCAAGATATTCTTGGTGGATAGAAAAATGGAACGTAGATATGCGCCATTTTCTAATTACCAACCATTTTTCTCGGCAGTGCTACTAAGAAACCCTGAGGATAGCACCTATGTTTTGGAAATCCACTACAAAAAAGGAAGACCAATTAGAGCGATTTAGAAAGAAGTTAAGTTCAAGCCAAGTTCAAGAGTTAATAAATGAACTATCATCTCGTATAAACAACAATGGCATTTTTGCAGGGAGGATTGACACTACAAATGCGGGTACCTCAAACTATTTTGTTACCTCTGCTATAACTTTTTTAGGGTATGACGGTTGGGCAATCCCTACGGCTTTAAACATCACAAATGCCGGAGGTGTAGTAGCTACATATATGCTTGGGGCGGCTTTAACTGCAGGACTGGACAAGGATGCAAGCAGTGAAAAGATATTGCTAGCGGGTAGTATTGGTAGTGTGGCAGGTGGTCTTTCTGGTATTTTATTAGGGACAGGAGATGTAGACTTTGCAGAAGCAAGGGTGATACAAGCAACAAGTTTCTTTGAAACATTTGCTGGGCTAGGATTGGGGATTTATGCCGATATTGATGCACAAGGCCCTCGATATATCGGAATGGCACTTGGGAATATTGGAGGTGCCGTTTCTGCTAGAATTTTCAGTCAAAAACAAAGTTATTCTGTTGGTGATGCCATTATGTTATCTAATTCTGCTTTTGTTTTTGGGATAATACCAATGAGTATAATGTCTGTTTTCGGAAGGAATTATCAAGACTCGTGGGCTGTTTATGGTTTTGGTACTCTGGCAGGTATTGCTATGAATCATATGCTTACCCGAGATATAGATTATACAAAAGGAAAAGCTTTGTGGGTAAGTATGTTTACTGCTGGTGGTGGAATAGGAGGGCTTTTGTTTGCTGCTCCAGCAGGAGATGGAGAATTAGTAACTTTGGCTTCTAGTTTGGGATTAGGATTGGGACTCTTCATTTCTTCAAGATCCTTTACCAAAAGATTAAAGCATAAGAGTTTGATTTTAGAAAATGCAATTGATTTTCAACTGAATCCTAATGGTATCATGAGTATTTACAAACCAACAAATGATATTCAAACCCAAATGAATAACCCCTTAATGAAACTTTCTTTTCGTTTTTAATCGTACAAGAGCATAAAAAAAAGGCTATTTCTGTAAAGAAATAGCCTTTTTAATTTTAGAGTAGAGAAAGAATATTACTTCTTGTCCTCTTCTTTCTTTTGGTATTTAACACTTAATTCACGAGAAATTGCTGCTTTTTCAACACGCAATTTTGTTTTACCATCCACTTCTAAAGTGAAGGTGTCATCATCAGAATCAATGATTTTACCATGAATACCACCAGTAGTAACTACTTGGTCGCCTTTCCCTACTGCTGTGCGGTATTTTGTTTCTTCTTTCTGCTTTTTCATCTGAGGACGAATCATGAAGAAATAAAATACTACGATAATTAGTATAAAAGGAAGAAAACTCGCTATGCCACCTCCAGTTGCTTGTAAAAAGATAGATAATATCATATTAGTTTACAGAAGTAGCTGCTGGTTTAGAAGTTTCTGCTTCTTCAGGTTTAGGCTGAATTTGAGCAGTAATTGTTAAAACCTTAGTGTTTGGTACTGTATTAGAAGTAAGTGTAACTGTTTTAGTTTGGTTACCTTTCTTAGTACCAGAATTAAACTGTACTTCTATTTCGCCAGTTGCACCAGGAGCAATAGGTTCTTTTGGCCATACTGGAACAGTACATCCACAGCTACCTTTTGCATTGGTAATAATCAATGGAGATTTCCCCGTGTTTGTAAAAGAGAAAACGGTTTTTGGAGAAGAACCAGATTCGATAGAACCGAAATCATGCTTTTCTTTGTCGAAAATAAAAACAGGTGCATTTTCTGCATCTACAACTTCTGCAGTAACATTAGCAGCTGGAGTAGCAGCAGGAGTACTAGTAGTTGATTCTTCGTTTTTCACTTTACTGCTTGCGTCACCACAAGATGCCATTCCTAGAGCAACTGCTCCAGCTAACATAAATAAGCTAACTTTTTTCATGTGTAGTATTTAATTTAAAATTGATTTAAGTTTGAATAAGCGCGAATTTAAAAATTATTCTATTAGACCCCGCCCTGTTTTCTTAATAAGACCTTCATTTTTTAATCTTTCTGCCAATTTATCTAAAACACCATTGATAAACCCCTTACTTTTTTCAGTAGAAAAATCTTTAGAAAGCTCAATATACTCATTAATAGATACTTTAATAGGGATGGTAGGGAAATAAATCATTTCCACCAATGCCATTTTTATTAATAGAATATCTATCACCGCAATTCGATCTAGTTCCCAGTTTTTGGTTTGATTTTGAATCATCTCCTCATATTCTTTATGATGAAGAATACTCATTTGCAATAACCTTGCTCCAAAAGCTTTGTCATCTGCATCTTTAAAAAGCTTTGGAATTTTTAAGAAATCATCAGATTTAAATGAACGCAAAAAATTAAGAACGGCAGTGTTGGCAACAGAAAGGTCATCTACCCATTGCATGTTTTGATCTTCGAATTGTTGATGTAACTCCTCGTTAGGTGCAATTATATCAACAAACAGGTCAATCGCCAAGCTTTTCTGATCGTTAAAATCAGGGGCAGGGCCATGCATGTACTTGTCGTATGCAGGGCTATTTAATAGCTGTTTAAAGATTTTTCGAACAATCTTTTGATAGGCATCCTCGTCTAAATGAGTGCTTTTCAATAAATCCAGAAGTTTAGGGTTTTGATTGATTTGCTTTATTACGGCATTATCAATAAACCTGGTATTTGGATTTAATTCTTCCTCACTTGGAAGTTTTTTGTTCTTACCATCTTCAATTTTTTGCTCTGCCATAGTGTGCACAGCACCTATAATAAGCAATTGAGTTAAGAAAAGATCATAGGTCTTTTCCATAGAATTCTCCAAATCGCGGTCTAGCAATCTTAAATCGCTGTTGCCATTTCTGGTTTGTGCATATAAAGCTTGCATAGCTTTTAGACGAATGTGCCTCCTGTTGAGCATAAAAGAGAATAAGAACGAATAGTTAAAAAACCGAAACCAACACCTTGGTTTCGGGTATGAAAAATTTATATTTTTTGTTTTTCAGCGATGCGTTTCTTAGCAATTTCAGTTGCTGCATCGTTCGATGTAATACCTTCGGCTTTTGATTTTGCTAAAATGTCTAGTGTTACATTATAGATGTTTTCTGCTTGAGCGAGCGCTTTATCTCTATTGTAACCATTTAGCTCAGAGTATACATTAATCAAGCCGCCAGCATTAATTAAGAAATCTGGAGCATAGATAATACCTCTGGCCATAACTTCTTTACCATGGATGTTTTCGTCAGCCAATTGGTTGTTTGCAGCACCAGAAATAATCTGGCAAGACAAACGCTTAAGTGTATCTGAGTTTACTGTTGCACCTAATGCACATGGAGCATAAATGTCCATTTTGATATCATATACATCGTCAGCAGAAATTATGGTAGCACCATATTTTTCTGCAACATGCTGTAAACGTTCTTTATTAATGTCATTAATAAAAACGGTAGCACCTTCTTCGGATAAATGTTTCACAAGATTTTCGCCAACATTACCAATTCCTTGCACCACAATACGTTTTCCTTCCAATTTGTCATTACCCCATTTGAAATGAGCAGATGCTTTCATGCCCATGTAAACCCCATAAGCAGTAACAGGAGAAGGGTCTCCAGAGCCTCCCATAGCAACAGGAATTCCAGTAACATAATCGGTTTCCATTTTAACCAATTCCATATCGCGTGTAGTCATTCCTACATCCTCTGCAGTAATGTAAGTACCTCCTAAACGATTTACAAACGAACCAAACTTACGCATCAAAGCATCGGTTTTATCCTTTCGTGCATCACCCATAATAACAGCTTTACCACCACCTAGATTCAATCCGGAAATAGAAGCCTTGTAAGTCATACCCCTAGAAAGACGAAGTACATCGTTAATGGCTTCGGCATCGCTTTGGTAGTTCCACATTCTTGTACCACCTAACGCAGGCCCTAAAACGCTGCTATGAACTGCTATAATTGCCTTTAAACCAGTTTCTTGGTCGTGGCAAAAGGCTACTTGTTCGTGGCCCATTCTACCTATAGATCCGAAGATGAGATTGTTATCTTTTTCTATGATATTCATGGTTAAATCTTAAATATATAATTAGAATATATGGAGCTATGAAAGCGAAGTATTATGCCTATTTTTGGTGACTCTATTGATAGATTCGGATTTTCAGAAGCCGAGCAAAAGTACGTTTTTTTTAGCTATTTCAAAACAGAATTGTTCCTTGTATGAAGGCATTAATGCACCTTAATAAATACTTTTTTAAGTACAAGTTTCGCTTTTTACTAGGCATTTTATTTGTGGCCTTGTCTAATATTTTTGCCGTATTCCCGGCTTTATTGGTTGGAATGTCGTTTGACGTTGTAAAAGAACAAGTAGAAGCTTACCAAGCTGGAGCATTAGACGATTTCTCTCACTTGCAATCGACTTTATTAAAATATGGTCTTTACCTTATTGGTGTGGCCCTATTAAAAGGGCTGTTTACATTTTTTAAGCGTCAAACCATAATTGTTATGTCCAGAGAAATCGAGTTTGATTTGAAGAACGAGATTTTTAGGCAATACGAAAGCTTAACGCCAGCCTTTTATAAACGTAACAATACGGGAGATTTAATGAACCGTATTAGTGAAGACGTAGGTAGGGTTCGAATGTATTTGGGGCCGGCAGTTATGTATACTATAGATTTGGTTGTGCTTATTATTACGGTAGTTACCGCAATGTTGTTTATCAATGTTAAACTAACCTTATATACTTTAGCTCCGCTTCCCGTATTGGCTATTACTATTTATTATGTCAGTAATATTATCAATGTAAAAAGCGAAAAAGTACAGAAACAACTTTCGGGCTTATCTACTTTCGTGCAAGAGGCTTTTTCTGGTATACGTGTTATAAAATCCTTTGTTAGGGAAAACGATTCTATCGATGCTTTTGAAAAAGAGTGTATCGATTATAAAGACAAGAACCTTAGTCTGGCAACTACAAATGCCTTGTTTTTTCCTTTGATGATTTTATTGATAGGAATAAGTACCATTTTTACTATATATATTGGAGGATTGGAAGTTATTTCTGGAGCCGTAACCATGGGGGCAATTGCAATGTTTGTAATCTTCATCAACCAACTTACTTGGCCATTTGCTGCAATTGGTTGGGTTACTTCTTTGGTGCAAAGGGCGGCCGCATCTCAAGAACGTATCAATGAGTTTTTAAATCAAGAACCCGAAATTGTAAACAGTGTAGAGGAAGAGAGTGCAATTGATGGTGATTTACGTTTCGAAAATGTCAATTTCACATATCCAGATACAGGCTCTCATGCATTAAAGAATGTGTCATTTCATATCCCAAAAGGTAAATCTTTAGCCGTTATTGGTAAAACAGGTTCGGGTAAATCTACTATTGCTTATTTGTTAACGCGAATGTACGAGCCGCAAACGGGTAAGGTAATGATTGATAACATTGATTTAAAAAACTTAAACCTAAACAGTGTTAGGCAGTCTATTGGCTATGTACCTCAAGAAGCATTTTTGTTTTCAGATTCTATAGAGCAAAATATTGCTTTTGGTAAGCCAGGTGCAAGCAAAGAAGAAATTATTACAGCAAGTAAAGGAGCCGATTTACATAGTAATATTATCGACTTTCCAGAATCGTATAATACCAAGGTTGGAGAACGAGGTATTACTTTGTCTGGCGGGCAGAAACAACGTGTTTCTATTGCGCGAGCAATTTTAAAAACTCCTCAAATATTAATTTTTGATGATTGTTTGAGTGCCGTAGATACGGAAACGGAAGAATCTATTTTGAACAACCTTAAAAAGGTGATGAAAAATAGAACCACCCTTATTATTAGTCATAGGGCATCATCGGTGAAAAATGCAGATCATATTATAGTATTAGACGAGGGGAAAATAATAGAAGAAGGAAGCCCTGCAGACCTATTGAAGATAGAAAATGGATATTATTGCGATTTGTACCAACAACAATTAAAGGACGAATCGGTTAGTAAGCACTCATTGTGAGTTACTTGTGATAATATTGCTAAAGGTTTGCTGAAATGAATATTTTTTTATGTTTGTAACAGTATCAACAATAGCTAATGTAATAGGCGAAATGGAAGGAAAGGAAAATAGAGATCAAGAGGAGATTTTTTCGAAAATCTTGAGAGCTGGAAGAAGAACGTATTTTTTTGATGTTAGAGCAACGCGTGCAGAAGATTATTATCTAACTATCACCGAAAGTAAAAAACATACAAACGAAGACGGATCGTTCTACTACAAGAAGCACAAGATCTATTTGTATAAAGAGGACTTTGTGGGTTTCAACGAGATGTTGAAGGAAGCAACAGATTTTATCTTTAATGAAAAAGGTACTGAGGTTATTTCTAATGATAGTGAGGAGGTAACAGAAAAAGAGGTTATAGCAAAATCAGAAAGTTTTACAGATGTAGATTTTGATGATATCTAAAACATCAAAAGTAATTGCATAAAAAAACCCTCTAAGCAGAGCTTAGAGGGTTTTTTTATGCAATTACTTTTGCAGAGTTTCCGTTGAATTCGATAACATCGTTTTCTCGGATTTTCTTTCTTTTTTCCAACACTACGGCTCCGTTTAAAGTAACCATTCCTTGTGTTATTACTTGGTTGGCCTGACCTCCAGATTCAATCCAAGTAAGCACCTTTATTAGGTTGTTGAGTTGAATATATTCTTGACCGTTTAGTTTGAATTCCATCAATTAAGTTTTTTGCTTTTTCTTGCGAGCTGCAGGAAATAAGACATTGTTTAGTATCAACCTGTATCCAGGTGAGTTGGGGTGTAAATCTAAGTCGGTAGGAGGGTCGCCTACACGGTGTGAGTAATCTTCAGGATCGTGTCCGCCATACCAAGTCCAAGTTCCTTTTCCCAATTCACCATGAATATAACGTGCCTCGGAAGCGACTTTGTTTTCACCCATGATCAAAACTTCTGATTTGATTTGATTCTTTAAGAATGCAGTTGTTTGCCCCATAAAACCCGGAATGATCTGGGTGTGATTCTGGCACAACATAGAAGGAATTTGATCCCACTTTGCAGAGAATTCGAATAGCGAAAAGAAATCATTCTTCTCGGTGAGCCTTCTTGTTCGTGTTGCGTCTATAGAAGAGAACTCGTATTGATTTGGGTTCGACTCCAATTTAAAATCTTTGAAAGCAATGGTCTGCGAAAAATCTAATTTCGATTGTGCGGCAGGATCAGCAGGATCACCATCGAACATATAAGCACAAATGTCGGTGTTTTGAGAAGCCAAGGCTATATCATAACTGTCGGTGGCAGAACACATGGCAAACATAAACCCACCACCAACAACAAATGCTTTAATTTCTTTTGCAACGGCTAATTTATGTTCCGATACTTTTTCAAATCCTGCGGCCTTGGCCGACTCTTCGAATGATTGTTGCTGGTCGATATACCAAGGCGCATTTTTATAAGCTGAATAAAAACGTCCGTACTGTCCCGTAAAATCTTCATGGTGTAAATGCAGCCAATCGTAAAGGGGTAACAAATTCCCTAATACTTCATCGTCATAGATAATATCATAAGGGATTTCGGCATAGGTTAGTGCTAAGGTAACGGCATCGTCCCAGGGTAATTTGTTTTTAGGAGAGTACACCGCAATTTTTGGAGATTTTTCTAAAATAACCATATCCATATTTACTTCTGGACGAGAAATTTCTTGGAGAATTTGTACTGCCTGTACATCAGCAACTTTTTCATAACTAACTCCTCTAATGATACATTCTTTACTGATATCAGGATAGTCGTCTATCATAAAACTCCCTCCACGATAATTAAGTAGCCATTGTACATTTAAATCGTTCTGGAGTACCCAGAAAGCAATGCCATAGGCTTTTAAGTGATTTTTTTGATTCTCGTCCATAGGAATAAGAATCTTTGCTCCAAAGCTCTGAAAACAAGCAAGGAGGATAGTCAATGAAAGAATGAATTTTTTAAAATGGAGCATCGTTGTCGTTTGGTTCTATTCCTGCAAAATAATCATCGGCTGGGGTGGATTCGTTCATTTTAGAACTAAATTCTACAGCCATGCCGGCATCGTCTAGATCTTCGAATTTTGTTAATCGACCAACAAATTTCAATCGTACGTTTTCTAAAGAACCGTTTCTGTGCTTGGCAATTATCAATTCAGCTTGTCCTTCACAAGGGGTTTGGTCTTCATCGTCCCATTCTGTTAGGTCGTAATACTCTGGTCTGTATATAAAAGAAACAATATCTGCATCCTGCTCAATTGCTCCAGATTCCCTAAGGTCGGAAAGCATAGGGCGTTTACTTCCTCCACGTGTTTCTACTGCACGACTTAGCTGCGAAAGTGCAATTACTGGCACATCTAATTCTTTTGCAATACTCTTTAAGGAGCGCGAAATGGTAGAGATTTCTTGTTCACGATTCCCTCCATTACCATTCCCACCAGCAGTCATTAACTGTAGGTAGTCAATAATTATTATTCCAATATTATGTTGTGCTTTTAATCTTCGGCACTTCGCTCTTAGATCGAAAACAGAAAGGGCAGGAGTATCATCTAAGAATAAAGGAGCCGTTTCTAAAGTTTTCACTTTAGACGTTAGTTGTTCCCATTCGTAGGGTTCTAATTGTCCTTTACGCAGTTTTTCTTGACTCAAGCCAGTTTCACTGGCAATCATACGCGTAATTAACTGTACCGATGCCATTTCCAGAGAAAAGACAGCCACGGGTATTTGGTGATCTACAGCAATGTTTCTTGCCATACTTAAAACAAATGCTGTTTTACCCATACCAGGACGTGCAGCAAGAATTACCAAATCAGAATTTTGCCAGCCAGAAGTAACTTTGTCTACTTTGGTAAAACCAGAAGGAACACCACTCAAACCTTCTTTTTCTGAAATGGCTGTAATTCTATCAATTGCTTGACGTACCAAACCTTCAGCAGATTCGAAATTCTTTTTAATGTTGCCATTAGCAACTTCGAACAAACTGCTTTCTGCTTTGTCTAATAATTCTAAAACATCAGTTGTTTCATCGTACGCCTCGTGAATAATGGTATTGGATACGCGTATCAACTCTCGCTGAATATATTTTTGAAGAATAATTCGAGCATGGAATTCTATGTGAGCAGAGGAAGTAATTTTTTGAGTAAGCTGAGCAATGTAATAATCGCCTCCTGCCATAGCA
>JBLHRE010000059.1:0-10102 GCA_047625765.1 Flavobacteriales bacterium | reverse complement strand
AGGAGAGTAGTTCAAATAGGTTTCGGCCAACACCTCCATGTTGTGACGCATATCGGCATTGATAAGATAATGCGCCAACATCGTATCGAAAATTGGACCTGAGATGCTAAGCCCATAGCGGTCTAAAATAGCCTGGTCATACTTGATGTTTTGGGCTACCTTTTCAATGCCTTCATCCTTAAAAATAGGAGCGAAGTCGGCCAAAATAAATTTTGCACCTGCTTCGTTTGGGGGAACCGGAACATAATAGGCCTCGTGGGCTTTAAAGCTAAAAGCAATACCTACCAGCTCTGCAGATTTGGTGTCAAGACCAGTTGTTTCCGTATCAAAACAGAACGATTTTTTCTTGCTTAATGTTTGTGCTAATTTTTTACGCTTCTCAAGCGTGTCAATCAAATGGTATGTATGTACGGTAGTAGAAATAGATTCAAAGGCAGAAGCATATCCATTACTTTCTTCTACATCTCCAAACAATGAGGTTTGTGGCGAATTTGATGTTGCACTAGAATCTATTGCAATACTTGGGTTTGCACTAACATCGACACTTAAAAGTCTTTTCGCAATCGTTCTAAATTCTAGCTCCAGCAAAAGATCCTTTAAGGCCTCTTGATTTGAATGGCACATTTTTAGATCATCGGCATCGAAAATAACAGGGACATCAACAATAATAGTTGCCAACTTTTTCGAAAGCAGACCTTTGTCTTTATTGTCTCTAATTTTTTCTCCTAGCTTCCCTTTTATCTCATCGGCATGCTCCAAAAGGTTTTCCAAAGAGTCGTATTCGGCTAATAATTTACGTGCTGTTTTATCTCCAACGCCAGGTAAACCAGGGATGTTATCTGCAGCATCGCCCATCATTCCTAAATAATCGATGACTTGTTCGACACGGGTAATTTCAAATTTCTCTAATACTTCGGGAATGCCCAAAACTTCGGCAGGTTTGCCTCCACGGCTTGGTTTGTACATAAAGATATTGTCAGAAACCAATTGGGCAAAATCCTTGTCTGGAGTCATCATGTAGGTTTGGAAACCTTCTTTTTCGGCCATTTTGGCTAAGGTTCCAATAACATCATCTGCTTCAAAGCCATCTTTTTCCAAAATAGGAATGTTCATGGCATTGATAAACTGACGAATCCACTTCAAGTTAGAAGCAATATCTTCTGGCATTGCATCTCTGTGGGCCTTGTACTCGGTAAACTCTACATGTCTTTCGGTAGGTGCAGCAGTGTCAAAAACAACTGCCATGTGCGTGGGTTTTTCTTTGTTTAATACCTCTAACAGGGTATTTACAAATCCCATTGTGGCTGAGGTGTTTTCTCCTTTAGAATTGGTAATAGGGTTTTTAGCATAGGCAAAATAAGCACGATAAATAAGTGCAAATGCATCGAGAAGGAATAGTTTTTTTTCAGCCATTATATGTTCAGTTGAGTGTGGTACGAATGTAATAGTTCTAGCGGTTTTAAGGAAATGGATTGTCGAAAGCTTTCCATTTTTTAAACACGAAACGTTGGTTCAAAACACTTTCGGGATCTGGATTTGTGTTGCAATAAGATTAACTGTCTGTTTGCGTAGCATCGATTACGGCCATTTTTACAGGAGTAGAGGCACAAAGGTCGCCACCACCGAAATATCCCTGAGTCGCATCTAGATCGGATTAGGTGGCTTGTACGCAAGTTCAAGCCGCTCGAAATTGAGGCGTAATAGCTTCTAGACACAAATCGTTTGCGGGTTGTGCGTAACGAAGTAAACCAACAGAGGTAAGAATACAAAGAGGTATAAGTTTTTTCATAATTGTGGTTAATTAATGTTAGTGAGTAATAGTATGATTTTACATGTAAAACACTGATCAACAGATACTTTTTTTTAAAGTAATGAATAAATGGACATACTTGATTTCAGTACAAATACTGTACTTTTGCCGTCTTAAATAATCACAATGATTCGCTTTATTCTTCTTGCCACTTTTCTTCTAGGAATTAATTTCTATGCGTTTCAAGCGCTAAGAACCATCAGTAATTATGGTTGGCTAATGCCTTATCGAAAAGTGTTGTATTGGATATATTGGTTGTTTTGTATTGGAGTATTGGCATGGGTGTTATATTTGATGGTTCAAAATACTTTGGGTAAAGAGGTGCGCTATCAAGGTGCATTTGGTTTGTTGGTGTTAATGTTAGTACCTCAGCTGGTTATGATTGTTTTCTTGGTTGGGGAAGACATTTTCCGATTGGGTAAAGGACTATGCCTGTATTTGTATGATGTAATTGGAAAAGGAAGCTCGAGAGATGTATATGTAGAAAGTAGGCGAATTTTCTTGAGTAGAGCAGCAGCGGTAACAGCAGCCATTCCATTTGCGGGTATTTTACATGGAATAACTGCTGGTAAGTATAATTACAAAGTGCGTAAGAAAACCTTGTTTTTCGAGGATTTACCAGAGGCTTTTGACGGATTTACAATTACACAGTTATCGGATATTCATAGTGGAAGTTTCGATAATCCTGAAAAGGTTGCATACGGTGTAGAAATGGCCAATGCCCAAAATTCTGATGTGATCTTGTTTACGGGCGATTTGGTAAATAACAAGGCCAGTGAAATGGAGCCTTGGATGGAAATTTTCGGGAAGCTAAAAGCTCCACTAGGTAAATTTTCTGTTTACGGCAACCACGATTATGGCGACTATGTGCAATGGCCAAATGATGAAGCTAAAAAAGCTAATCTAGAAGCCTTGGCGCAAGCGCATAAGGATATTGGCTTCGATTTATTAAGAAACGAGCACAGACATATAGAAAAACAGGGTCAGCGCATTTGTATTGCGGGAGTAGAAAATTGGGGCTTGCCTCCTTTCCCACAATATGGCGATTTAGATTTGACACTAAAGGGTTCTTGCGATTTTCGAGTTTTAATGTCTCACGACCCTTCGCATTGGGATGCCGAAGTGAAAAAGAGTGAAAAGAAAGTACATTTAACACTTTCGGGGCATACCCATGGAATGCAGTTTGGAATTGAGATTCCTGGCTTTAGATGGAGCCCTGTAAAGTTTAAATACCCTCGCTGGGCAGGATTGTATGAAGAGGCCAACAAATACCTTTATGTAAATAGAGGTTTTGGATATTTAGCCTTTCCTGGGCGTGTTGGAATTTGGCCAGAGGTTACAGTTATTGAGTTGAGGAAAGGTTCGGCAACATAAAGTCAAGTTAAGCCAGAGGTTTTTCAGAAAAGTATCGGGCAAAAAAATGCCTCCTTCGGTTGGTCCAAGGGAGGCATTTTTAATTTACAATCAGATTACTTCTTCATAACGAAGTCTTCCATAAACTTGGTGGTATAGTTACCAGAGATATAATCTGGGTGATCCATCAAAGCTCTGTGGAAAGGAATGGTTGTTTGTACACCTTCGATAACAAACTCGTCCAATGCTCTTTTCATTTTCGCAATTGCTTCTTCTCTAGTTTGCGCCACAGTAATAAGCTTTGCAATCATACTATCGTAAAATGGAGGAATCACGTAACCAGCATAAACATGAGTATCTATGCGAACCCCATGCCCACCCGGAGCATGAAAAGTTGTGATTTTACCTGGAGAAGGACGGAAGTCGTTATAGGCGTCTTCAGCATTGATACGGCATTCAATTGCATGCAATTGAGGTTCATAATTAATTCCTGAAATTTTGATACCTGCAGCCACTTTAATTTGTTCACGAATCAAATCGTAATTAACGACTTCTTCTGTAATAGGGTGTTCTACTTGAATTCTAGTATTCATTTCCATGAAATAGAAATCACGGTTTTTATCTACTAAAAATTCAACAGTACCAGCACCTTCATATTTTACAGCTTCTGCAGCTTTAATAGCAGCAGTGCCCATGCGCTCGCGCAATTCAGGGGTCATGAAAGGAGAAGGAGCTTCTTCAGTCAACTTTTGGTGACGTCTTTGAATAGAACAGTCTCTTTCTGACAAGTGACACGCTTTTCCATTGCTATCTCCAACAATCTGAATTTCGATATGTCTAGGCTCTACAATAAGCTTTTCCATATACATGGCATCATTTCCGAAAGCAGCTTTAGCTTCTTGTCTAGCATCGTCCCATGCCTTTTTTAAGCCCTCTTCCTTCAAAACAGCACGCATACCTTTACCACCACCACCGGCAGTAGCTTTAAGCATTACTGGGAATTTAATTTCTTTGGCAAGTTTTAAAGTCACCTCATAGCTTGCAAGAATGCCTTCTGATCCAGGGATGGTAGGCACACCAGCCTTTTTCATGGTTTCTTTAGCATTCGCCTTGTCGCCCATACCATCAATCATTTCTGGAGAAGCTCCAATAAATTTGATGTCATGTTCTTGACAGATTTTAGAGAATTTAGAGTTTTCTGCTAAAAAGCCATATCCTGGGTGAATTGCATCTGCATTTGTGATTTCTGCAGCAGCAATAATATTCGACATTTTCAAGTACGATTCTGCACTAGACGGAGGTCCTATACAAACGGCTTCATCAGCAAAACGAACATGCAAACTATCTGCATCTGCAGTAGAATACACTGCTACAGTCTTGATTCCCATTTCCTTACAAGTTCGGATCACACGCAAAGCGATCTCCCCTCGATTGGCGATTAATATTTTCTTAAACATCCTGCTATTGTTTAAAGAACGAAAAAGGCCCAATAGGCCTTTTCGATTTTCTTCAATTAGAAATAATTATGATGGATCCACTAAAAATAAAGGCTGATCGAATTCTACTGGAGTAGAATCGTCTACCAATACCTTAACAATCTTCCCTGAAATTTCAGATTCGATTTCGTTGAACAATTTCATTGCTTCGATAACACAAACTACAGAACCAGGACTTATACTGTCGCCAATATTTACAAATAAGTCTTTTTCTGGACTTGCTTTGCGGTAAAAAGTTCCAATCATTGGAGACTTAATGGTTATGTATTTAGAGTCGTCCGAAACTGGAGCTGCTGGAGCTGCAGGTGTAGCTGCTGCTGGAGCTGCCACTGCTGCCATTGGCACTTGCTGTACAATCACAGTTTCTTCAGATCTAGCTCCTTTTGGTGCTCCTGTTTTGATGGAAATTTTTATACCATCCATTTCAAGGTCTACTTCGTTAGCCCCTGATTTTGCCACAAATTTAATGAGGTCTTGAATCTCTTTTAATTCCATTTGATGTGGTGTTTAAGTTTCTTACTTATTAGTATCGTATGCCCATTTCAGATAAACTGAACCCCATGTAAAGCCTCCGCCAAATGCAGCTAAAATGATATTATCTCCTTTATTCATTTTGTCTTCCCATTCCCATAAACAAAGTGGAATGGTACCATTGGTTGTGTTTCCGTAGCGCTCGATATTAAGCATTACTTTTTCTGGACCCACACCCATTCTTTTTGCAGTAGCGTCTATAATTCGCTTGTTTGCTTGGTGCGGAACCAACCAAGATACATCGTCTGCAGTTAGGTTATTACGTTCCATTATTTCGCCAGAAACATCTGCCATGTTCGTAACGGCAAATTTAAATACCGTTTGGCCATCTTGATGTATAAAATGTTCTTTTGCAGCAACTGTTTCGGCAGTAGAAGGTTTTACCGATCCACCTGCTTTCATGTGTAGGAAATGTCTTCCTTCACCATTACTTTTTAATATAGAATCTACAATTCCAACATCTTCTGTAGTAGGCTCTAAAAGAACAGCACCGGCACCATCACCAAAAATTACGCATGTAGCACGATCGGTGTAGTCTATAATTGACGACATTTTATCTGCACCAATAACCAATATCTTAGAATATTGACCAGACTCGATGTATTTAGCAGCAGTTGTTACAGAATATAAGAATCCAGAACATGCAGCCATAATATCAAAAGCAAATGCGTTTGTAGCTCCTAGTTTATCAGCAATTACGCAAGCGGTAGAAGGAAAGATCATATCAGGTGTAGCCGTAGCGCAAATGATAAGTTCAATTTCTTCTGGCTTTATGCCTTTCTTCTCTAATAAGCCCTTTGCCGCTCCTACACCCATATCAGAGGTGCCAAGACCTTCTCCTTTAAGGATACGCCTTTCTTTAATACCTGTACGAGATAGAATCCATTCGTTATTTGTATCTACCATCGTAGATAATTCCTCGTTGGTTAATACATAGTCTGGAACCCATCCATTAACACCTGTAATCGCTGCTCTTATTTTTGTCATACTTGGAAAGCTTTTTTGACTTTTTCTGCCAAATTTGATTTTGCTACTTCATGCGAATGTAACAACATATTTTTGATTGCAATATCGTTGGAGATACCATGGCCAATAACTACAGAGCCATTAACACCAATAATTGGTGTGCCACCATAATTTTCGTAATTAAATCTATCAAAATAAGGATCGCTGATGCCGCGCTTTTTAATCATTCTATAAAATGATTCAGCTTCTTTTAGAACAACATTACCTGTAAAACCATCACAAACAATTACGTCTGCTTTTTGGTTAAATAGATCTCTTCCTTCGATGTTCCCAATAAAATTAAATTCGGGAGAAGCCTTTAGTAGAGGGTAAGTGCTTTGTGCTAAAACATTACCTTTTCCTTCCTCTTCTCCAATATTTAATAAGCCAACTTTAGGATTTGAAATACCACATACCATTTCGGCATACAAGGCACCCATAACAGCAAACTGCTGAAGGGTTTCTGGTTTACAGTCGGCATTAATACCAACATCCAATATTATTCCAACACTGCCGTCCTCTTTTGGTAAAACTGAGGCAATACAAGGGCGTATGACCCCAACAATCATTTTAATAGTGTAATGCGCTCCAACGAGCATTGCTCCAGAGTTTCCGGCACTTGCAAATGCATCTATTTGGCCTTCTGCCAAAAGATTGAATCCAATTGCTATACTAGAATCTTGCTTAGACGCGAATGCTTTGGTAGGGTGTTCACCCATACCAATTGCCGAAGGTGCATGAACGACCTTAAAACGTGATTTGTATTGCGCTGATTGATTTTCGATAAACGGAAGAATTTCCGCCTCGTTCCCTATAAGGGAAATGGAAGTATCCTCTGGAAGTTCGGCAATTGCCAATAACGCTCCAGATAATATTGCTGATGGGGCGTTATCGCCACCACTTATGTCAATGCCTATGGTCATGTTAGCCATAAAAAAAATGTAGATTTAGGCTCCAAAATGAAGGCCTAAATCTACAAAAATCTTATAGAAACGCTAAGTCGTATTGCTATTTTGAAGTCGATTTATAAAACACTCGTATTAAGCGACTTACAAAACAACTTACGCTACAGCTTCAGTCTTGTCAACAACAACCTTACCTCTGTAGTACAATTTTCCTTCGTGCCAGTGAGCTCTGTGGAAAAGGTGTGTTTCACCAGTTGTTGGGTCGGTAGCCAAAGTTGGCGCAACAGCTTTATAGTGAGTTCTTCTTTTATCTCTACGTGTCGTGGACTGTTTTCTCTTAGGATGTGCCATTATACACTTATTTTATTGTTAACGATTCTTTTTCAATTGTTCCAAAGCATTCCACCTTGGATCTATATTTTCTGCTTCTTCTTCAACTACATCTGACGATAATTCGGACATACAATCTTCTTCATGAACTCTCCTGGCTGGGATTGCTAATGCAGTGTACTCGTAAATATATTGGGCCAGATTGATTTCATATGCCGTATTCGGCAAGGTTATCAAATCATCTCCTTCGTCAACAATGTGGTCAGAAAACTTCAACACCAAAGTGTTTTCTGTTTTTAATGATTTGGTTAAATCATCGCCACATCTGTCGCAATTCACATCAACATCTCCATTTATTTCGAAATGGATCATTATCAGCGCATCTTGTTTTTCCAATACTACGTGTACATTGATATGAATATCTTCAAAATCACTGTACTCAAAGTAATCAAAGAGCGAGCGGTTTATTTTGTAATCATAACTGTGTTCCCCTAACGATAAACCTGAAAACACAACATTGTACTCCTTTAGCACATGCATAGGCTAAAACTTTTTGAGCGTGCAAAGATATAAATTCTTTGGAAAAGAAAAGATTATCAACAGCTTTTTAAACAATCACTAAGAAATTATATATTTCCTAGTACACAAAGGCGTTCTAGAGTTGGGCTTGTGCTTCCTCCAGTAACTTCTATTGTTACAGCAAATGAATCAGCTTTACCAATAGATTTCATTTTCACCATTTCACCAGCATCCGAAAGATCAAATACGCCCAAATCAATAGGTTGGCCATCTACCAATGCCCAAAGTTGATGTTGATGATCTTTAGGAGGTTCTTCCATATGGTTTAAATCTAAAATAACCTCCTTTGTTTCTTGGTTCCAAATTACAGTGACCATAGCATTTGGCATATAATCGGTTCCCGTCATTCTAACCATTTTTGTTTTTTCGTGTCTAACGAAAGTAAGGGTGGTTGCAATTTGCTTGTAATTGGTTCTAAGAATTTCTCCTTGTTGCGCCATCTCTGTTGCATTTTGTTCCAACCCTGCAATGGTCTGCTTAGCATTATTTAGTTCGTCACCTAACATGATATTGTAGGTTAAACTCAATATTAAGGCCACAGAGGCCGCAACAGCATACCATTTCCAATTATTACCTTCTTTCACGTTAGAATCTAATATTTTAACGCTAGTTTTTGGCGAATCATTGGAAGAAGATTCTGTATTGAATTTTAGCTGACTTCGAGTTAGTTCTTTTAAATGACTTGGAAGTTCTGGACAAGAATCTTCAGCGTAGTTGGCTAATAAAGCATAGATCTTATCTACTTCTTCTTGTAAGCCCGCATTTTTAACTAATTCTTGTTCTATAGCCAAAGTTTCCTCTTGGTTACATAAGCCAAAAACATAATCAATTAAATGCTCTTCTGATATGTTATGTTGTGTTCTCAATCCTTTAATGATTCTCTAAGTTCCTTAATCGCAGCCCTCGACCTGGTTTTTACAGTTCCTAGTGGGATGCCCAATTCTTCAGCCGTTTCTTCTTGTGTATACCCCTTAAAGTATATCAATTCGATAATGTCCCGGTGTTTATCTTTGAGTTTATCGACAAACTCTCTAACACCTATTATGTCGGTATTAAAGCTTGTTTGGTTGGATTGGTTAACGGCATATACGTTGTCATCTATAGAGTTGGTTTGCCTAGACTTATTGTGAGCTTTCGAGCGAAGAAAGTCAATAGCTCTATTTCTTGCAACATTCAACATCCAAGTATATAATCTCCCTTTGCTAGGGTTGTAAGATTGTACGCCATTCCAAATCTTCACAAAAACCTCTTGCAGTAAGTCATTTGTAGTGTCTTGATCATTAACGACCTTGTAAATGATGGCATATAATGCACCTGCGTAGTTTTCATAAAGATAGTCGAAGCCAGCAGTGTTTCGCTCTTGCAAAAACCTAACTAGTTCCTCTTCTTGTAATTTTAGCTTTGTTGTCAATGTGTGTTTTATTTAACGCCTTTTGTCTTGTTTTTTAATTTGCAAAACATCTGCAGTAAGTTCTGAGTATTCGTTTCTGCAAGTAAATACATTGCAAGCAAAGTAAACAGCTTCTCTAAAGGATTGAGGATTTGCCTCGTTTTTACCTGCTATATCGAATCCTGTACCATGGTCTGGAGAAGTTCTTATCACCGATAAACCTGAGGTGAAATTTACACCACTATTAAATGATAGTGTTTTAAAGGGAATCAATCCTTGATCATGATACATAGCCATTACGGCATCAAATTTAGCATAAATTCCAGAGCCAAAGAAACCATCGGCAGAATATGGGCCAAATACCATTTTACCTCCATTGTACAATTCGTCAATAGCGGGTTTTATTATTTCTTTATCTTCTTTGCCCAATAAACCATTTTCTCCTGCATGTGGGTTTAAACCCAAAACTGCAATCCTAGGTTTAGGTTTGCGCATGTCTTGTTGCAAGGTTTGGTACAGGCTATTTATTTTCTTTTTTAGTCCATCATAGTCTAAATTAGAAGCCACTTTATCTAAAGGGATGTGCCCGGTCAGGGTACCAACCGTAACATTTTCTGAGTACATTAACATCAATGCTTCTCCTTCGAAACGTTGGCTTAAATATTCAGTGTGGCCTGGGAAATTAAAGTCCTTTGATTGGATT
>JBLHRE010000058.1:0-10227 GCA_047625765.1 Flavobacteriales bacterium | reverse complement strand
CTTCGAAATCGTAGCTTTGCACCGCTTTCTATTAGTAATCCAGTAAAGAACAAAAGGCGCTATGTCTGCGACTAAGTACGTATTTGTAACCGGTGGTGTAACCTCTTCTTTAGGGAAAGGTATTATCGCAGCTTCTCTAGCTAAATTACTTCAGGCTAGAGGGTATTCTGTAACCATTCAGAAATTAGATCCATATATTAATATTGATCCAGGGACATTAAATCCGTATGAGCATGGCGAATGTTATGTAACGGACGATGGAGCTGAAACAGATTTGGATCTTGGTCATTATGAGCGTTTTTTGGGAACGCCAACTTCTCAGGCAAACAATATTACTACTGGACGTATTTATCAATCTGTTATTGATAAAGAACGTAAAGGTGAATATTTGGGGAAAACAGTTCAGATTATTCCTCATATCACAGACGAAATTCGTGAAAGAATTCAGGATTTAGGAAATACGGGTAAATACGATATTGTAGTTACAGAAATTGGTGGAACGGTAGGTGATATCGAGTCATTGCCATACATCGAAACTGTACGTCAAATGCGTAGAGAAATGGCAGCCGATTGTATCGTGATCCATTTAACGTTAATTCCTTATTTGAAAGCAGCAGGGGAATTGAAAACGAAACCTACCCAGCATTCGGTTCAGAAATTACAAGAGTCTGGAGTACAACCTGATATTTTGGTTTGTCGTTCTGAATATGCATTAGGGGAAGACATTAAAAATAAATTAGCCTTATTCTGCAATGTTTCTAACGATTCTGTTCTTGAAGCTTTAGATGCAGAAACAATATATCAAGTGCCAATTTTAATGCGCGAACAGCGTTTGGCCGAAGTGGTGTTGCGAAAATTGCATATGCCTGCAAGCGAACCAGAAATGGGCGCTTGGGAAGGATTCTTGGAGCATTTAATGAATCCCGAAAAAGAAGTTGAAATTGCTTTGGTTGGGAAATATGTAGAATTGCAAGACGCTTACAAGTCAATTGCAGAGGCATTTATTCATGCAGGAGCAAATAACAATTGTAAAGTAAACATACGTTGGGTTCACTCCGAAAAAATAACAGCTAAAACTGTTGCTAAAAGTTTAGAGGGTGTATCCGCTATTTTGGTAGCTCCAGGTTTTGGAAGTAGAGGAATAGAAGGGAAGTTACAAGCGGTAAAATTTGCAAGAGAAAACAAAGTGCCATTTATGGGTATTTGTCTTGGAATGCAATGTGCTGTTATTGAATATGCGCGTAATGTGTTAGGTTACAGAGATGCACACTCATCCGAAATGTCCAAGAGTTCGATACACCCTGTTATCGATTTAATGGAAGAGCAAAAGAAGGTAACCAACTATGGTGGAACCATGCGTTTGGGAGCTCAAGATTGCGATTTAGAAGAAGGAAGCAAGATCGAGGAAGCTTACGGAGCAAAACAAATTAGCGAACGCCATAGGCATCGTTATGAGTTTAACTCGGCCTATAAAGAAGAGTTTAACAAAGCGGGAATGAAAACTACAGGTATCAATCCGGAAACAGGATTGGTAGAAGTAGTAGAATTGGAAGATCACCCTTGGTTTGTAGGGGTACAGTTCCACCCAGAATATAAAAGTACTGTGGTAAATCCACATCCATTATTTGTACGTTTTGTGGCGGCTGCCATAGAAGAATCAGAAAAAAACATAAAGACTCCAGCTCATGAAAGAGAAATCTAGTTTGGATAAAAACACATTGCTTGGCCTCCTTTTAATGGGGGCCATTCTTATTGGATTTGGTTGGTTTGGTCCTAGTAGTGATACTCCAGAACCAACAGCTACAACGGTTCAGGATAGCTTGAGTGCTGTTGCATCTGCAAATTCAGTGTTAACTCCTGTTGAAGTAGATATAGCTACAACAAGCACTTTTGCAACAGAAGGTGACTCTACATTATTGGCAAATTGGAAAGGTGTTTTAGGTGCATTTGCTCCTTCGGCTAAGTTACAAACTGCCGATGCTAAAATTATAGAAGTAGAGAACGACCAATTGAAATTGAACTGGTCTACCAAAGGAGGTAGATTAACTTCTGTTGAATTAAAAGACTTTCATACCTACGACTCTCTTCCATTGATTTTGATGAATGAGGCACAGTCCTTTTTTAATTTAAATTTTTGGTCTCAAGGAAAACAGTTTCAGACTGCCAACTTAGTTTTCGATCCAGTAGTAGATAGAAATGCAGAAAGAACAGTTGTTTCTATGCGTTTGTATGCGGGCGATAATCAATACTTGGCATTTGAATATACCATTCCTGCAGAAGGAGTAAAGATTGATTTTGATATCCGTTCTGTTGGTTTAGAGTCGATATTGACAAACAATAGTATTTGGGATTGGAACTGGCATATTGATGCACTTTCGCATGAGAAAAGTTTTAAAAGCCAGAGAGAGAAATCTACTATCTATTTTAAAGATTCTGAAGAGATAGATTACATTTCGGAAGCACGTGATGGTGAAGAGGAACTTACTTCTGTTGATTGGGTAGCTTATAAGAATCAGTTTTTTGCAACAATTGTACAAGCAAAAGCTCCTGTAGAGAAGGTTAAGATTGAAACCATCACTCCTGAAGAAACCAACGAAGCGTTTGTTAAAAGCATGAATGTCGATTATTCATGGACTTACAAAGGATCGAATCTTGTAGGTTTTGAAATGTTATTTGTAGCAAACCATTTCCAGACTTTAAATAAGTACGATAAAGGTTACGAAAAATTGGTTCCATTAGGATGGGGTCTTTTTGGATGGATCAACCGTTGGGTTGTAATTCCATTGTTTAACTTGTTAGATGGTTTAAACTGGAACTATGGTTTAATCATATTCGTAATGGCTTTGTTGATTAAGATGGTTTTGTTCCCTCTTACATACAAGTCTTACATGTCTATGGCTAAAATGCGTGTGTTAAAACCGCAGATAGATGAAATTACATCTAAGATGACTGATAAGGTAAAAATCCAACAGGCAACTATGGAACTGTATCGAAAGGCAGGCGCCAACCCCTTAGGTGGCTGTTTGCCAATGTTACTTCAGTTTCCAATATTAATTGCACTGTTCCGATTCTTCCCAGCATCTTTCGAGCTACGTCAAGAGTCATTCTGGTGGGCCGAAGATTTATCTACTTACGATTCGATCTACAACTTACCATTCGTTATTCCTTTCTATGGAGACCACGTAAGTTTGTTTACACTTTTGATGACTGTTTCTACCTTGTTATATACTTGGATGAACAGCCAAATGAGTGCTTCGAATGCACAAATGCCTCAAATGAAAGTGATGATGTATTTGATGCCAATCGTTTTCTTAGGAGTATTGAATAGTTATCCTGCAGCATTAAGTTACTACTACTTCTTAGCAAACATGATTACTTTTGGTCAGCAATATGCTATTCGTAGAATGGTCGATGATGAGGCTATCTTAGCTAAGATCGAGGAGAACAAAAAAGAGCCTAAGAAAAAGACGAAATTTCAAGCTAGAATGGAAGAGCTTTCGAAGCAAAAGAAATTAGGTAAAAAATAAATTTGGCAACCTTTTTGGTTTCACCTTTAAAACTATAATTATGAAACGTATTTTTTTAATTGCTACAATTGGATTTGTATTCGTATTGTTTGGGTGTAAAACAAAAGAAAAGGTAACACAAGAGGTTGTCGTAGAGCAAGAAGTTGCTACAGCTGTTGAGGCGGAAACAAAATCTAAGTCTGATTTTAAAACCATAAAGGCTGCGAATACGGAAATTGAACTGAACAAAGATATAGTCTTGAAATCGCAAGAGTTTATTGAACTTGATTCCATTCGTTTCGAAAGAACTTCATGTTATGGTACCTGTCCTACCTTTATTGCAATGTTGTATGCCAATGGTACTATGAAGTATTCGGGTAGAGTTTT
This sequence comes from Flavobacteriales bacterium, assembly GCA_047625765.1. Lineage (GTDB taxonomy): Bacteria > Bacteroidota > Bacteroidia > Flavobacteriales > JBLHRE01 > JBLHRE01. The sequence continues at coordinate 6,334 of JBLHRE010000058.1, read as the reverse complement.
CGTTGATCATGTTGGGCTTTATACCGCTAACATCAATAAGAGTGTATTAAAGGAAACCTTGCTTATAATGAAACAATTCAAGTTTTTTAATATGGAGGAGTCATACGATGGTCAAATAACCGATGTGCCTTCTACAATTACTGAGTTTTGGCACGGAGACACCTACAAAAAGGTAATTAACCGAGTAAACGGTCCTACGGAATTGAAAACGATTGAGAAACATTTGGATTATATTATTGAAAAAGCAACCGATTGGAAGCAATTATCAAAATAATATACCTGTAGTATATAATATCAAAAGGCTTACAAATTATATTTGTAAGCCTTTTTTGTTTTGCTTGCATTCCTGAAATTCGCCCATCAAACTTTTTCACCCTCTTTGTTTAAGCTCTAGCTGTTTGATTGCCTATAGCCAGAAAACATCAAGCAGTGGTTTTTATACCCCCAACTTAGCTTCAAATCCTCTCTCTAGTAAGGTAGAACGTATCATTAATTTAAATATTTCTGCCATTGTTTTAAATTTATTGTAGAATAACCTTACCTATTTCATAGACTGGCACGAAAATGTAATGGCCTTGGAAGTTGGCTTGGCAAAAGCCTATGTCCGTTTTGGCTTATGGGTGATTAAGCATTAGGCAAAGAAAAAATAACCTTCGTTTAAAGTTTTACCTTGTTTTAGCATCAATGTTTTTATTTCTTCTTGACCTTTTGTATCAGCAAAGCTGATGATATGCTGTTGATCTTTGTTGAGGTTAAAGGTCTGGAAGTTTTTTAATTCAATTCCAAGTATTGTTTTCTTCACCTTACTTGGATTAGCTGTAATCCAATCAAAAGGGATTTTTTTTTCTAGTAGGATTTTGGCGAGTTCCTTACCGCGATTTCCGGCTCCCCATAAAACCAATGCTCTGTTCGAATAACAGTTTTTTAGGAAATACTTGATTTTCAAATCAGAAAAATAATTATCTTTTAGTCTATCGTCTGTATTACTTGTACGTTCTGGATGTTCTCTCCAATACAATAATGTTTCTCGGCATCCGATAACCTTCATATTTTGTTCCCAAATCCGAAAAGTTAGATCATAATCTTCAGGGAAATCGGAACCGCTAAATCCACCACATTTTTCAAAGTCCAAACGATACATCATCCAGCAAGGTGAAGGAATAACACATTCTTTGAAAATTTCGTCCCAATGCAATTGTTGCTCACAAACTCTGTTTAGCCAATTTTCATATTGCTGATAGCCAGCGCCAATGGGTTCGTCTGAAAAAAAAGAAACTTTTGCTGTAACAAGATGGCCTAATCCATTTTGTTCTAAAGTCTTTTTGTGGATGCTAAGTCGTTCTAAAGGCATAAGATCATCCGAATCCATTCGTGTAATAAAATCTCCTATAGCATGCTTATATGCAGTTTGTAAACCAGAAACAATCCCTAAGCCATCGTTTGTATACACACGAATTCGAGCATCTTGTTTTTGAAATGCGCTAACAATGTTTCGAGATTCATCTGTGCTGGAATCATCAATCGCAATTAGTTCCCAGTTGGTTTCGGTTTGGTCGATAATAGATTGGATACAATCGCCAATAAAGGCGGCTGTATTTTTAAAAGGCATTATAACAGAAATAAGGCTTTTATTCTCCAAAAGCTTCGTTTAAGCTGAAGGTGTCTTTTAATTTTACACGCCCATTTTCGTTGAATACTGTACAGCATTCGTTATAATAATCATGTTCTAAAAAAAGAATGTATTCTTTTTCGGCAGCTTCTTTCAAGAACTTTCCTTTTTCATCTAAAGTTAGTAATGGACGTGTGTCATATCCCATTACATAAGGCAAAGGAATATGACCTGTAGACGGCAATAAATCCGCCATAAAAACCAAGGTTTTGCCTTTGTATGTAATATGAGGAATCATCTGTGCATCTGTATGTCCATCTACCCAAAGCAATTCTATTTCTGGTCTAAATTTTTCATCACGTTTTAAAAATTGCAATTGCCCACTTTCTTGAATGGGTAAAATATTTTCTGAAAGGAATGACGCTTTTTCACGGGCATTGGGTTTTGTTGCCCAGTTCCAATGATCTTGATTGCTCCAAAAAGTAGCATTTTTAAAAGCGGGTGCATAGGTGCCATTGCTGTTTCTTTCTATAGCACCACCACAATGGTCGAAATGCAAGTGGGTTAAAAACACATCGGTAATCTGATCTCTATGAAAACCCAAATCTTTTAATCCAGCATCTAAACTATGGTTGCCATGCAAATTAAAGTGTCCAAAGAATTTTTCGTCCTGTTTCTTTCCAATTCCCGTATCAATCAATATTAAACGTTTGCCATCTTCTATCAACATAGAACGCATAGACCAAGGGCATAAATTATTTTCGTCAGCTGGGTTGGTTCTCTGCCAAAGACTTTTGGGTACCACTCCAAACATTCCTCCACCGTCTAGTTTAAAATTCCCGGTATTTATTGCGTGTATTTTCATAGTTCAAAAATTGAAATCCAAAGCTATTAATATTAGTTGGAAACGGAATAAAGAATCACATGACACATTTTGAAAACAATTGCAGAATAAGTGAGCATAAACCACAATTCCGTTTATTTTTGATGCTCAGCCCAAAACAAAATTCATGCGCGTACATTTTATAGCTATCGGAGGATCTGCAATGCACAATTTGGCATTGGCTTTACATTACAAGGGATATCAAGTAACAGGATCTGACGATGCTGTTTTCGAACCATCGAAAGGAAGATTGTTAAAAGCAGATTTACTGCCCAATGAAATGGGGTGGTTCCCTGAGAAGATTGAAAAAGGCATTGATGCTGTTATACTTGGTATGCACGCTAGAGAAGACAACTCTGAATTAAAAAAAGCCTTGGATTTAGGTTTGAAAGTATATTCCTATCCTGAGTTTTTGTACCAGCAATCAAAAAACAAAAAGAGAATTGTAATTGGTGGATCTCACGGAAAGACCACCATTACGTCTATGATATTGCATGTATTGCAATATCATAAAGTAGATTGCGATTATATGGTAGGGGCACAACTAGAAGGTTTTGATACCATGGTGCGATTGACAGAGGAGGCTCCTATGATGTTATTGGAAGGGGATGAGTATTTATCATCGCCAATAGACAGACGGCCAAAATTCCATTTGTATCAGCCACATATTGCTTTGTTAAGCGGAATTGCCTGGGACCATATCAATGTGTTTCCAACCTTCGAGAATTATGTAGAGCAGTTTTCGATTTTTGCAGATATGGTTTCCGATGCTTTGGTATACTGCCAAGCTGATGATGAAATTCTAAAACTGATGCAATCCCATGGGCCAAGCAATAAATTGCCATATCAAGTTCCTGCTCACGAAATAAAAAATGGAATTACCTTTTTAAATACTGCATTTGGTGAGATCCCATTAAAGATTTTTGGCGACCATAACCTAATGAATATGGAAGGGGCGCGATTGGTTTGTGAGCAAGTGGATATCAATGCAGAAAAATTTTATGAAGCTATTCAGACCTTTAAAGGTGCATCTAAACGTTTGGAAGAAATAGCTAGAACCAAAGACTCTGTAGCTTATAAAGATTTTGCACATTCTCCATCTAAGGTAAAAGCTACCACACATTCGGTAAAGCAACAATTTGGCGATAGAAAATTAGTGGCTTGCCTGGAGCTACACACTTTTAGCAGTTTGAACGAGACTTTTTTAAAGGAATACGAAGGTGCTTTGGATTTTGCTGATGTTGCTCTAGTTTACTTTAGCCCTAAGGCATTGGCGCATAAAAAAATGCCAGACCTCGATCCAGAAATGGTAAGGAAAGCATTTGTAAACGAGAAGGTGGAGATTTTTACAGATAGCGAAGCGGTACAGAATAGATTGAATTCTGAAGATTACGCAAAGGCAACATTACTATTAATGACCTCTGGAAATTTCGATGGGGTAGATCTGAACGCTTTTGCAACAAGACTTTTAAGTAAATAATATGGAAGTTTTATTGACAACCGAAGGATTGATTGCCTTGCTTACTTTGACTTTGTTGGAGATTGTTTTGGGAGTGGATAACATCATTTTTATTTCTATTGTAAGTGCAAAATTGCCTGTAGAGCAGCAAGCCAAAGCTAGAAATATTGGACTTTCCATGGCTCTAATTTTTAGAGTAGCACTCTTATTCTTCATCACGTACATTATTGGAATGACCAAGCCCCTGTTCACGATTTTTGAACAGGCAATTAGCGGAAGAGATATCATTCTCATTGCTGGGGGATTGTTTCTATTGGCAAAAAGTACCAGCGAAATTCATGGGAAAATGGAAGGTGCCGAACATCAAGTAAAAGCAAAAGTTGCAACCTTGGGTAAGATTATAGTTCAGATTGTTTTGTTGGATATGGTATTCTCTTTTGATTCGATATTGACGGCTGTTGGATTATCGGACCAATTGCTAATAATGATTACAGCTGTTGTTATATCAATGGGTGTAATGATGGTCTTTTCAGGAGCTATTTCAAGATTTATTAGCAATCATCCTACCCTACAAATATTGGCTCTTTCCTTTTTAATATTGATTGGATTTATGTTGATTTTAGACGGTTTGGGCTTTCATGTACCTAAAGGATATATTTATTTTTCTGTGGCATTCTCCTTATTAGTAGAACTGTTAAATATGCGTTTCCGTAAATCACGAAAAACCCAGTAGTCCTGAATTTAAAATTATTGGAACTGATACTTTATATTTTAACTATTCATAATGGCCTCAGAAACTCGATAATTGTGTAAATTTGAAACAATGAAAAACGCAAAACTTTACATGCTTACTGTTGCAATTGCCTTGGCAATGGCTTTGGTTCTTCCAACTATTTTTGCAGGGAAAGATTGTAAGTCTAAAACAAATGAAGTTGTTTTAGCGAAAAATGATTTAGATCAGAATTTAGAGTTAAACGGTAAGGGAGATCCTAAACCAAAAAAAGTGATTATCATTATTGTACTTCCTAAACCAATTACCCCTAAAAAGGATTCGGTTATTACAGTAATGCCACAGGCTTAAAAAAAAAATTATGATTTTAGAATATACAAACCCGAAGCTTGCTTCGGTTTTTTTTTGTTGCTGTTAGTGTAGGTATTTATCTATCTTTGGTGCATTGAATAAATTGAATCCACATATTGCAATTTTCTTGTTGGCACTGTTTACGCTAACTATGGTTCCGAAAGATTGGTACCATGCGTGTGAACAGCATGGAAACAAGGACATAACTACAGCAAATTTTAGTTATGAAAAGTGTTCTGTTTGTGATTTTCAATTATCCTTTTTTTCAAACGTTAGTCCTTATGAACTTTCTGTTCATGTAGATTATCCAACATTAAAACCAGTTGTATTTACTGGCTTATTTGTTCGCTCTGATTTTTACCAATCCTCAGGTTCTAGAGCTCCTCCAGAAGTGTAGTTGTCAATTCTACCTCAACTGTATTTAATTTAAAATTTTTAAAATGAGAGTTGCAATTTTAGCACTTCTCGTCTTCTGTTCATTTCGTGTAAATGCTCAGGATACTTGCGTGGCTATACTACAAGGGCATGTTGTTGATGCACATAATAATGAACCTTTAGGGTTTGCAACAGTGCGGATACTCAGTTTGAATTTGGCTGTATTATCGGATGCTGAGGGCCATTATGAGTTTATTGCTATTTGTAATGGCAATTATCAAATCGAATGCCAGCATTTGTCATGCGAAACTTTAATCGATACTGTTAAAATATCAGGGGACACTCATCATGATTTTTATCCGGAGCACCATACAGAGATCTTGGATGCGATTCATTTAGTTGATCATCATCGAACAGATCATTCTGAATTGGAAGATGCAGTGATGAATGAAATGATTGGCCTATCTGTTGCGGATCAATTGGAAACTGTTACCGGTCTTAATGCCTTAAAAACAGGGAATAATGTTGCCAAACCTATTATTAATGGATTGCACAGTACGAGGGTTGTTATCCTAGATAATGGGGTGAAGCAAGAAGGGCAGCAATGGGGTGCAGATCATGGTCCTGAATTGGATCCTTTTTCGAGCAAAAATATAAAAGTGATAAAGGGTGCATCTGGAGTTCTTTATGGGCCAAATGCAATTGGAGGAGTAGTAATCACCGAACTTGGCAATATTGCAACAGAGAAACCTTTGGAGACCAAGGTGTTTTTGTCTGGGGCTTCTAATGGAAGACAAGGGAATGTCGCATTGCAGAATGAGGGAAGTTTTAAAAAAATACATGGACTAAAATGGAGGACACATATTTCCAATTTACGTTCAGGAAATAGTAATTCGCCCAATTATTTTTTGGATAATACGGGAAGTC
>JBLHRE010000057.1:0-10231 GCA_047625765.1 Flavobacteriales bacterium | reverse complement strand
AGTACGGCAAAACGCTTGAACGAATTTTTGGAAGGCAGCGAATTGATTGAGCAAGAGAAGTTGCATGTTCAAGATCCCTATTCGTTTCGTTGTATGCCACAGGTACATGGCGCTACAAAAGACACTGTAAGCCATGTTACACGCGTTATTTTAACAGAAGTAAACTCCGTAACAGATAATCCTAATGTGTTTGTAGAAGAGGGTAAAGTGGTGTCTGCAGGTAATTTTCATGGCCAGCCTTTGGCCTTAGTAATGGATTTTCTTGCCATTGCCTTAGCCGAATTGGGAAGTATATCAGAACGTAGAACCTATCAATTAATCTCAGGATTGAGAGGCTTGCCAGCATTCTTGGTTGCAAAACCTGGATTGAATTCTGGGTTTATGATTCCACAATATACCTCGGCTTCCATTGTTAGTCAGAACAAGCAGTTATGTACACCAGCTTCTGTAGATTCTATTGTTTCTTCTAATGGACAAGAAGACCATGTAAGTATGGGAGCCAATGCAGCTACTAAATTGTACAGAGTAGTAGATAACCTTCAGAAAATATTGGCTATTGAGCTGATGAACGCTTCGCAGGCTATGGAATTTAGAAAGCCTAAAAAGAGCTCAGAATTTATAGAAAGTATGCTAAGCACTTTTAGAGATGAAGTTCCTTTTGTAGAAGAAGATCGCCTGTTGCATTATGATATTGAAGCGGCTTACCAATTTATCGAAGAATTGGAATTGGATACTGAAATCATGTTCGATTAATTAGAATAAAAAATATATTGCTTTTACAAGAATAGCCCTGCCAGAAATGGTGGGGCTATTTTATGTTGTAACCAATCGATATTCCAGGGTTGATAACAAGCTTGTCTGACTGGCCTGAGCTTTCGCCTCCAATACCACAGTTTATGCTAAAATGGAAGGGTATGTGCTTGTAATTGGTGAAGTTAATCCCCATATCCAAATACATTTCAACCACCATGTAACGCTCTTTAGAGAAATCGTCAACAGGGGGTAGTGGTTCTAGTAAATAATCGAAGATGATTTTTGGTCCCAAATAAAGTTGAACCAAGCCATAGCCAAAATAGGCCTTAGGATTTATACCGAACATAACACGTTCGTCTTGGAAGTTGTATCCAAAAGGAAAGCGGACGCCAAATAAATCAGTATTGCGGTACTCATACCACATTGTTGCTCTACCAAATACTGCTTCACCAGCGTTTATCGCTATGGTGTGTTGTACTTGTTTTACAGATATTCTGCGTTCTTGGGCAAAACCAGAAAGAAGGGTGAAAAGAAAAACAATAAGAAGGATAGAGTGCTTCATGAAAGGGCTAAAGTAGAAAAAGCCTCTCGGTTTAAACGAGAGGCTTTAATAATTAGATGCGTTTTAACTGTTGTTTCATCATCTTTAGCTGTTCGTCAAGCATATTACGTTTGTCTAATTTTTTGGCTTCTGCCAATAGACTCGTTGCTTCACGTTTTCTTCTTTTGTTCATGGCAATACCTGCAAGGTTTAACTTTGCCATAGCTTTGTCAGAATCGTTTCTAAGGCCAATGTTTAAAGCTTTTCTTAATGCAGATTCTGCTTTACCCAAACTTCTAGTTTGGCTATCCATTATCCCTCTTAAGAAATAGTAATAGGCTTGCTGACCTTTTACCAAATATTCTGGCTGCTTTATTTTGTCCAAAGCCTTTTCTGCCTTCACCATATCACCTTTCCTAAGATGGTAGAAAGCAATAATAATATTCTCGTTACGGAAATATAAAAGCACAAAGATCGCTGCTATAAAAAACAGAAATATTCCGTTTCCAATTTCCCCAATACTAAAGCTGTATCCCGAAACAAACAGCGTGCTTACTAATAGAAATAATTTTAGATATTTTCCAAACATTTGTTCAATAAATTAGGCGGCAAAAATAGCAATTCCAAAGGGTAACTAGAAACCTATTTTCACCAATTTCTTATTCCAACGAAATATTATCATCTCCTGGCTGATAGGGCAGGTAATTGACAATAAATTGAAACATTTCATCTGTGGTTTTCATGTCTCCTTCTGGCTCTCGTACCTTACGCGATGGGCTATAACGATTGTTGATGTTGTTCTGTGTATTGTCAAAAGTACCTTCGGTATAAATTATAGAACCCGCAGGTATCACCATCATTTTAGGGAAAGTGTAAAAATACTGCCATCTAAAATCCCATTTCGGAATTTTGATCAAAGGAATGGTGCCATTTTCAGGACCTACTGCATAAGCCAAAAAGGAAGTTCCAATCAAATGCATGTGGGGATTAAGCGTTAACAAGGAAATGGAATTGCCAATCCGCATTTTGGTATGGAAAGTCATTACAGTATCTGGAGGAATAACCAAAGGTGGCTCTACAGGTGTAATGCCTAAGGTGCCCATTTGAGTCTCGAAAACCGGGCGCTCTATAGGCTCTTTGGCGAAAAAAAACATTGAACTTACTTTTGTCCTTGGCATCGATAGGGCTGGGACCATAATGTATATTTGCCATGTAAAATGCACCTTTTCTGTTCATTCTAAAACCACCAATTCCTTTTGGGTAGATAGGAGGCGTAACACTTGGTTAGTAGCTAGAAACATTAGGTGTTAGGGTAGGATAGGAGCCATCATCATGCAACAATCCCAATTGTGCATTGTTAGAATTTACATCCTGATTTTCTGGATTTATCCAAGTAACTCCTTCATAAACATTTTGCTTTTTATCAAAATCAAAATTCACCAAATGGCCGTTCATATGGTGTGCCAATCTTCTGTTGCCAGGAACAAATTCAATTGTTTTCACCAATCTAGATACCGGAATTTCGAAAGGAGCCTTTACCAAATAAAAATGATCGGTATTGTCGCCTGGAATAAGTACAGAGTCTTGCACTTCTATCACCAAGTCGGGTTGTTCTAATTGTGAGCCTTCTGGGTAGCTGGGAGGATTAGGGAAGGGATGTGTGGCTCCTTCTGGAGCACCCGCATGAACCCATTCTTGAATGATGGCAATCTCCTTCTCTTCCAAATGTCTTTCGTCTATAAAATGACTTTAGCTGGGGTCTACAGGCCAAGGTGGATGTATTTTGTTTTGGTAACATAGGCCACCATTTTTGCTCGTTTTTTTACATCTGTATAAGTGATTAAAGAAAAAGGCCCTGCTTGGTTAGGTCTGTGGCAAGGGGTGCAATTGGCATGTACAATGGGTGCCACATCTTTGTTGAATGTAATATCACTTTCAGCGTTTTGGCATGCGAAAATCAAACTTAATGCAAAGATAAATATGAAGTAGCTTATTCTATAAAACATCCTACAGGTGCGGTTCTGTTTACAATTATTTCTTCTCCGTTTCTAAACAATTGCAAAGCATCGTTTAAGTAGAATTAGGTTACGGTTCTGCGTTTGCTGCCAAGCCCCATGACCCAGTTGTCTATTTTGCCCGAATATAAAATGCTATTGTCTTTTCCGTCCAATAAAAACACTTCTGTGTTACCGTTACTTCTAGCAGATTGGTCAATTGCTTTTTGGTATCTAAAACAATAGGAATTTCTAGCTGGTAGGTCTGCACAAAAGCGCCAAAGCCGAATCGGTATAATAGCTACTAGGAATAATTACCGCCATCTCTAATGCCGTATTACTACTATCGGCATAAAAGGCATTTACGGCCTTGGTGTAGTTTATGCTTATGGGACATTCGGGCGCGAAAAAGAAATAAACCTTGGCTTTTTCTCTTGCAATGCAGCACTCGACCATAGCTTACCATCGAAAGTCTCCAAGTTTATTTCTTGCAGATTTTGGGAGCAAGAAGCCAAAAGACCGAATCCTAAAATGAAAATAAAAAACTGGAGTTTATGCATCGTGGCTCAAAGATATCTAATTCAATTAGACCTTAGAAGAAGAATAAACAGCCATCCAAAACCCAGATTTGGAAAAATCCCATAATTGGTTCAATTTACTATACAAATCTTTTATCTTGTTCCTATGAACGAACAGGCTCCAAAATCGGAAGAATTAGCGAAAAATGAAGAGCGCTATCGCTTTGCATCCTTAGCAACAGGCGATGCTATATACGATTGGGATATTAAAACCAATTCGATTTGGCGGAACCATACCTACAAAGAGAAATTTCATATTACAGACGATATAGAAGCCAATCAGGAATGGTTTCTAAGCAGGCTGCACCCAAAAGACAGAGTTAAGGTAGAAAAGAGCTTGAACGAATCGCTTGTATCTACCGATAAAACTTGGCGAAGCGAATACCGCTTAAATACTGGCGAAGACGAATACCGCTTTGTTGAAGACACTGCCTATATCATAAGAAATAAAAAAAACGAGCCTACCCGTATTGTGGGTAAGATGGTAGACATTACAGAAAAGCGCAAAGGCGAACTGGCCGTATTGCGTTTGGCTGCTATTGTAGAATCGTCTGACGATGCCATTGCAGGATTAAATCTAGACGGTAAAATTACCAGCTGGAACAAAGGAGCGGAGAAGATTTATGGGTACATGGCTTCTGAGATTATTGGAGACCATGTTTCTTTGATTGTGCCAAAAAATAAGACACACGAGATTTATGATATTCTGGACAAAATCCAGAAAAATTCGAGAATACGCCATTACGAAACCTATAGAACAAGAAAAGACGGAAAAGATATTCCGGTTTCTATTTCGGTATCACCTATTATCGATTTTGAAGGAGATTTGATAGGAACCTCTGTGATTACTAGAGATATTTCGCAAAGAAAAAAATACCTCAAAGCCATTCAAGAATCTGAAGCGAGGTTTAGATATGCATCTTTAGCAACAAGCGATTCTATTTACGATTGGAATTTAAAAACCAACGAGGTTTGGAGAAACGAAACCTATCAGAAACTGTTTTGCCCGGGCGAACCTATTGGGAAAGACAATAAATGGTTTGCCAGTAAATTGCATCCCAACGATAGAGATAGAGTGCTAAGCAGTGTTAAAGAAGCAGTAAAGCTAGAGAAGGATCTATGGAAGGGGGCATACCGTTTTCAAAAGATTGATGGCGAATACTGTTATGTAGAGGATTATGGATTTATTATCCATGATGATGAAGGAAGACCGGTACACATTATTGGAGCAATGACCGATGTTACTGAGAGAGTGAAATCTCAGGAAATGATGGAGATTAAGGTAAAAGAGCGTACAGCAGAACTTGCGGGAAAAAACCGTGAGTTGAATGTGAATTACGAAACCTTAAAACGCTTAAACGATGATCTAGATAGTTTTGTACATGCTGCATCGCACGATTTAAAAGTGCCTATTGTTAATATAGAAGCGCTAACAAAAATCATTCTAAGAGATTCTACGCTAGGAGATAAAACCCAAGAAGTTTTTGAAAAAGTACTACAATCGGTACAAAGGGTAATGAAAACCATTAGCAGTTTGGGAGAAGCTACCAAAGCAAGAAAAAACTTGTACGATGACATAGAGAACATTAAGTTTGATGCCATTCTTGATGAGATACGCGATGATATTTCTGAATTTATTAAAGATTCTAAAGTTGCGATAATTGCGGACTTTAAAGCTTGTAAAAACTTGAACTATTCGCGTACAGGATTGAAGAGTATCTTGTATAATTTTGTGACCAATGCCATTAAATATAATTCGCCAGATCGTATTCCTAAGGTTGAAATAAAAACAAGCTTGGAAGGCGAGTGGGTAGTATTAAGTGTTAAAGACAATGGCTTGGGAATGAATATGGACAAACAAGGCAAAAAATTGTTTTCTATTTTTAAACGATTGCACGACCATGTAGAAGGTGCTGGGGTAGGATTGTATGTTGTTAAAAGATTGGTCGAAAACAACGGAGGAAAAATAGAAGTTGATAGTGTATTAAACGAAGGGTCGACCTTTAGAGTGTATTTTAAACAAGAAGAAAAATAATGGTAGATATCAAGAGCATATTACTTGTAGACGATGACGATATAAGTAATTATGTTACCAAAGACATTGTAGATGAGGCAGCTATTGTAAAGGATGTTTTTATTGCCATGAACGGACAAGAGGCCTTGAATTTAATTCAATGTAAAATAGATGATAATTCTTTAAAACAAAACGCACCAATGTTGGTGTTTTTAGATATCAACATGCCCGTGATGGATGGCTTTGAGTTTTTAGAAGCCTATGAAAAAAGTATCGATGAGGATACTAGAGAAGATATTCATGTAGTTATGTTAACCAGCTCTACAGACGACCAAGATGTAAATAGAGCACAATTGCATACCATTTCGGGATACATACCTAAACCATTGACACAGGAAAAATTAACTGAAGTACTTAGTAAATTGTACTAGATGATGAAATCTTGGGATGTTTTTTCTAAAACCAATCAAACAGATTTACGCAGCACTTTTTACGATTCTGTTGCACTTATTAATCAAGAGCATTGGAACACGGTGGTTGGTTCTAATAATATTTATCTCAGTCTAAATTACCTGCAGGCCATAGAAGAGTCCTTAAAAGAATTGTCCTCGTTCAAATACGTATTGTTTCATAACGAGGCATTAGAACCCGTAGCTGCAGCTTATTTCCAGATTTTAAATTTCGTGGATACTGGAAAAAAATATGGCGATGAGCTTGGCAAATTGGGCGAACATGTAAAACACAAAATATTAGGCAATATAGACCTTAAGGTGATGATTTGTGGGAATGCCTTTTCTTGCGGAGAAAATGGATTTGTTTATTTAGATACCATTTCGCCTAAAGAGGCCTTTGGAAATCTTTCGAATGCCATATTTAAGTTAAGACGATCGGAAACGATTGATGGCAAGGTTTCTATTGTGTTATTGAAAGAGTTTTGGCCAGAGACCTTTGAGAAATCTGACGGTTTAAAACAGAACGGTTTTAGAGATTTTAAGATTGATGTAAACATGGTCTTGGATATTCATCATTCTTGGAAATCGACAGATGATTATTTGACTTCGCTAACTTCAAAATATAGAACAAAAGCAAAACAGGTTTACAAAAAATCTGAAGCTTTGGTGATAGAAAAACTTGGGGTAGATGCGATTAATACACATGCAAAAGAGATTGAAGAACTGTATACCAATGTATTGAACAAAGCCGATTTCAAATTCGGTGAGTTGAATGCTAAAGCCTTTTGTTTGTTGAAAAAACACCTGGGAGATAATTTTATTTTCAGAGGTTATTTCTTAGAGAATAAACTGATAGGTTTTAGCACAGCCTATTATTACAACAACATTCTCGATGCCAATTATGTAGGTATCAATTACGACTACAATCAAAGCTATGCCTTGTACCAGCGTATGTTATATGACCACGTGGAAGAGGCAATAGACAAGCAAGTAACAGTATTGCGTTTGGGGCGTACAGCAGAACTAATTAAGAGTTCTTTAGGTGCTAAACCAGTGGATATGAAATTGTATATCAAACATACAAATGTGATATCCAATCAGCTAATCAAACCTGTAATAGACGCTATTTCGCCAAGTGCATTTGAGTTGCGCCAACCTTTTAAGGCTGAGTTTACGTAATGGATTCACTTACTCAAATTGTATTAGGAGCTGCAGTAGCAGAAAAGGTGCTCGGCAAAAAAATAGGTAATAAAGCCATGTTATATGGTGCCATTGCTGGAACCATTCCTGATTTAGATGTTATTTCAAAGTTTTTTGTAGATCCTATTAGAGCCAACGAGCTACATCGTGGTTTTTCTCATTCTATACTATTCTGTTTGTTAGCAGCACCCATTTTGGGTTGGCTGGTCAGCAAAATAGAATTCAAATTCAAAGATGTTTCTTGGCCCGATTGGTCCAAATTATTTTTCTGGGGATTGTTTACCCACCCACTTTTGGATGCCCACACAGCTTGGGGAACACAACTTTTTTGGCCTTTTGATTTGCGCGTAGCGTATAAAAACATCTTTGTAGTCGACCCTCTATATACTGTACCATTTTTGGTGTTTGTGATTTTGGCCATGTGTTACAAACGCACAAATCCAAAACGTACAAAATTTAACAATTGGGGCTTGATTGTGAGTAGTGCTTATATGGTATTTACTATTATTTTTAAAGGAATTGGATTTTACAATGTTCAGAAAAGCCTGCAAGATCAAGGTATTGCATATATGGAAATTGAAACAAGACCAAGTCCATTAAATAGTATTCTTTGGTCGGCTATAGTAGAAACAGAAGAGGCCTATTTAATTGGTAACTATTCTTTATTGGATGGACGAACACCAGTGACATTTATCACATTCCCGAAAAATTACCACCTCCTAGGGCCAGCAGCAAATGAGTCTATTATACACCGTTTGATATTCTTATCTCAGGATATGTACATTGTAGAATGTGCAGATAATAACCAATTGTATTTCAATGATTTACGTTTTGGTCAATCGGGTATGGACGATGCAGAGGCAGAATTTATTTACAGTTACAAACTAGATTATGTTGATGGGGTCTTAATGGCAACCGAACGTCCAAAAACATTCGAAGAAGGAGGTAAACTACTGTCAGAACTTTGGATTCGCATTAAAGGGAGATAATTTTTATCTTAGGGTTCCAAAACCTTAAAACCTAAAATGCAAACCTGGAAAAACTTTCCACTATTTCGATTATTCGTTTTTTTCTTCTTAGGTACCGTCTTAGGAATCTATTTCCCTGTTTCTAATATTTTTCCTTTTACACTATTCGTAGGGCTAGGATTATTGCTTTTGGCTTATACAGGCTTTAAAGTAAAGAAGTTTCTTGTTTATAAAAACCGCTGGCATTTTGGGATCGTGGTGGCCATTCTTTTTACAGGACTTTCATGGTTATTTACTTCTTTTCATTCGCCAGATGTTTTACCAGAAAAACAGGAGACCCAATGGCTTAAGTTACGCTTAGCGGCTGATGTCAAGGCGAAAACGAAATCCTATGCAGCAAAAGTAACTGTAGTGCAAAGCTCAAGCCAAGTCCAGAATGTGGGCCATCAACTCATCTGTTATTTACAGAAATCCGAAGCCGCAAAACAACTAAAATATGGAGATGTTATTTTTGCCAAAGCCCAAATAAGCGGTATAGCAGAGCCGCTAAATCCTTACCAGTTCGATTACAAGCAATACCTTAAATACAACGGTATAACGGGGCAGTTGTATTTAAAGGTAGATCAATGGTATTTAACGGGCGAAACAGATGGAAGTTCATTACTACTTTGGGCAAGCAAATCGCGCAAATTCTTAAAAGAAAAAATTGCATCGATGCAATTAAATGCAGAGACTGTTGCAGTATTACACGCTTTGCTATTAGGGCAAAAGGACTTGTTAACAGAAGACTTGCAATTGGCTTATGCCAGTGCAGGAGCAATGCATGTTTTGGCGGTGTCTGGTTTGCATGTCGGAATTATTTATATCATTCTACAAGCACTTTTAAATCTAATCCCAAATCGGTTTTTGAAGGCTTGGATGCGATTGGTTTTGTTACTGAGTATCTTATGGGGATTTGCTTTAATCACAGGTTTATCGGCTTCTGTTATAAGAGCCGTAACCATGTTCAGTTTTATTGCCCTTGGTAAAGGCATGTTAAGGCATGTCAACACCTTTAATACCATAGTTTGCTCAGCCTTTGTGTTGATGTTATTCAATCCTTTTATAATAATGGAAGTGGGTTTTCAACTTTCGTATGCAGCCTTAATTGGTATTATTTGGCTGCAACCATTTATCTATAAACGTATCCCAAAAATGCCCTGGTTGTTAGATAAGGTTTGGGAATTAACCTCGGTGTCGGTGGCTGCTCAAATTGCTACTTTTCCTTTGGGATTGTATTATTTCCATCAATTTCCATCTTACTTTTTTGTTTCCAATTTAGGGGTCATCCCTTTGGTAGGTATTCTCTTGTATTACGCAGTTTTTTCTGTTGCCCTCAGTTCGTTTGGATTGGTATTTCCAATGCTCTTTAAACCGCTCGATTGGTTCGTGGCATTAATGAATGGTTTGGTTTTATGGGTAGAGCAAATTCCGGGAGCATTAATTAGTGGCTTGGATATAGATACCATAGAAGTATGGTTGTCCTATTTGATATTGCTGTTTCTAGGTATTAAATTGATTGAAAACAAAAAGAAGGTGCTTCTTGTTTTAACAGGCTTGATTTTGGTTTTTCAGTCATTTCAATGGTACGAATCTGAGCAAGAAATAAAGCAAAATGGTTTGGTGGTTTATCATATTCCAAAACATTCTGCAATTGCATATTATAGAGGGACACAATTAGAGCTAATTGCA
>JBLHRE010000056.1:0-10236 GCA_047625765.1 Flavobacteriales bacterium | reverse complement strand
AGTCTTTTGCTATTGCAAAATCTGGTAGACCATATGATGAAACTTACGTTTCAATATTGCCTAGATAAATATGAAGATAGATCGAATAAAAAAAGCTCAAAGAATCAGATTTTAGCATCTTTGAGCCTAGAATAGTAAGGAAGAATTTATTTGTTTTTTACCTCAGTTCTTTGTTAGCCTATCGTTATTTTCGGTCGGTGAATTCGGGACTCAATTTAAACAATTTAGTCATTGTAATTTCGAGGCGGAAAATTTTCTATTCCATTTTCATGAGTTCATATTCAGCATTTATAAACCTTAATAGTATACTTACAACCTCACCTTTATCATTTTTTATGATTGGGGAAGTTCCTTGTTCATCATATAATTCCGTACTACTTTTAAAATAGACACCATAAGTATTATCATATTTTACATCAATTATCTGTATGCTTTTTTTATTGGCCGCAACTGTAAATGGGTGTTTAAATTGGGTAATGTTACCGTTATCATTTTTAATTTTAACCAATGTGTAGTTTCCTGTAATTGCTTCCAGTTCTTGATCTGTGGGTTCTATTAAATGGTGAGGAATAAAATCTGGCACTATTTTAGGGTCACCAGTAAGCTCTGCAATATTTCTATACAGCTCGCTGGCGTGACTACTGAAACTACTGACATTGTTTCTTAAATTAATTGAGGCATTACTATAAATTGCCAAGGCATTTTTATAAAGAGAATCATTTAAAAAATAATTGACTGCCTCATCGCTTATTTGATTTTGGCTCCATCTATAATACCAAGTCTTAGATGCTGCAAAATCATCCATCAGTCGATCGGTTACTTTATCTATTCGTGCATCAAATTTGTCTATTTCGTATTTATCGTAGGTGTAAATTTCATTTAGAGGTGCAATTAAATCTTGATATTTCTCTGGAATATTATCTAGATTATCGGTTAATTTTTTATAGCCGTTGCTATGAATTTTCATGTGAAATGCATCAACGGCAACATTTACGTAATCAACTCTATTATTCCCCAAATAGTCTTCTCTTGATAATTTTTTATCTAAAGCCAATTGGATGATAGAATCATGGGTCTTATAATAAGCAAACAACTCTTTAGATTTAAGTATATCTTCTAATAAATCTTTTTGTATCTCTTTTAGAATCGTTGCTATTTTGCTATCGTTTTTACGTTTTTCATTCCAATTGTTAATTTGTAAGGCAATGAGAATACCAATGACCACTAATATAATTTCGCCAATAGCATATTTAAAGTATTTGGATGTTTTATTTTCCATGAGTAAGTTCTGGCGAATGCGTCTAAAGAATTTTATCATTTGGTTAGTGGTTGGTCATAATGAAGGCTAACGTCGAGTGTAAAATGCGTTTTAATGCATTTTACACAGTGTTGGTGGTAGTTATTTTCTCGTAGCCTTAAATGTTCCGTTTGGTTGTGTCAATATAATTTCAGTTATGGATTCATCATCAGATTCAACAAATTCAACTTTATAGCCCTCCAAAGTCTTAAAAGAAAATTTATGTTTATCTGTCGCTAATAATTCGTATTCTGGCTGGCCATTAACAAAGAGATAAAGCTTGCTTTCATTTTTAATATACACTTTTATTGTAGTCCCAGACAACTCGTAATCGCCTACATATTTTTCTAAAATTGCTTTGTCAACATCAATAATATTTGGTTTAAGTATAAACTCAATCGGATGATCTAGAGCTCCTTCTACTTTCATTCTAACCAAAGAAATCTCTCCACTATCGTTAGTAATAAAATTTAATCGTAAAAGACCTGTGTCAGTAGTGTCAATTCCTGTTTTAGTCACCTCGAAAGGTTCAAAAATATCATAGTGTACATGCTTTAAATAGAGTGTTTTTAACTTAAAATTTGCAAATAATGAATCATTTTTATTGATTATATTAAATTCTCCGTAGCCAGGATGTGAATACTTACTTGTATAGTCCTGCAAAATATGTGATGGTTTAGTGTTTTCTATTTTTGAAGATGTAGTTTCAGATTTGGCCTCTTCCTCTTCTTTTTTTGCTTTTAATTTTCGCTCAGTAAATCTTTTTGCCCAATCTGTCTTTTGTGTTTTTAACATTCTATCTGCAACTGTATTTCTAACTAAACCAGGAACAGCTGATCCGTTTTGATTTGTTAAGACTACAATCCCAATACTATCACTTGGAAAGAAGGCAACATTGGATGAAAATCCATCAATGTTTCCGCCATGTTCAACTCGATAATGTCCTCTATAGGATGAAAGAAACCAAGCATAGCCATAGTTTGACAAATGCATATCTGGAAACTCTTTATCGGGGAGGGCGCCACTTATAACCATTTGAGAACTTATAGCTTCATCGATATAAGCTTCAGGCAGTATCTGTTCATCATTAAACTTTCCTTTATTTATCCAAGTGATCAACCAGTTAGACATCTCATTGACACTACTGTTAATGCTGCCTGCTGGACTCATTCCTGCAATATGATAATAATCCATTTTACTTATTATACTATCCTTCTTTAATTCATAACCAATAGCAGCGTTTGAGCTTTTCTCTAATTCTTGAATAGAAACACTCGATCTGGTCATACCTAATGGTTTAAAGAAGCGCTCTTTAATGTTTTCTTCCCAACTTTTCCCTGTAATGCGTTCAGCAATTACACCTTGAGCTAGAAACATGAAGTTGTTGTAATGCCATTGTTCCCTTACACCAATAAACGGTTCTTGGTGTTCAACACGAAGGAGTAAACTATCTTTATTGTTGGTTGGAAAAAGATACCATGAATAGTCATGACGTGGCAAACCTGTTCTATGACTCATTAAATCTTTTATAATGATGTTATTATTCATTTGATCATTATAAAATTTTAAATCAGGCACGTATTTTACAGGGCTTTCTTCAAAAGATATTTTATCTTCTTGTCGCAATTGGCCAAGGATTGAAGATGTAAATGCTTTTGAACTTGAACCAATAGCATACAAGGTATTGGTATCAGCTGGAATTTTATTTTCATAATCTCTGTAACCAAATCCTTTGGCGTATATAATTTTCTTACCTTCAACAATGGCTACAGTAAAACTGGGAATTTTTGTGGCCTTAAGAATTTCATTTAATTCCTTTTCAAGTCCTTTGAGACGTTTATCTTGTTGTGCAAGAACTGATGATATTGAAATGATTGCAAACAGTGTAATTAATATATTTCTCATGACTATGTGATTTTTTGTTCTTATTACCACCAACGGTCGCGGCTATGATTCCGTTGTTGAGATTTGATGTAAATCAAATCGAGCTGGGAATCGTGCCGGATTAAATGTACGAAAACTTTTGAATTGTAGTAAATATGCTAAACAATGGATTATAGGCCTTGTTAGCGTATGTGGTGTCGCCCAGTCCATAGTGGCGTTCTGATCATCTTAACTCCCTTAAGCCTTCTATAAATTCCCTTTTAAGGTCAGGCTAGGGGGTGAGTGCGTTCTACTTGCATACAGATTGGTAGGCAATTTAAAAAGGATCGGCTTTGTCCGAGCCCTAGTCTGATTTTTCATTTAACGTACCCCTCCGAATAGCTTGGTTTATTTAGGCGCCATTTGCGCTAACGGTCTTCTTTACTTTACAACCGTATATTTTCTAGTCAGTTAACTTTACTAAGAAACAAGAGGAGAACTAAAACGGTCTTTGGAGTTACAGCTCCGTTATACGTATCAGTCCTCTTGTCTTTCTTAGGTTGCTTTAGGACCATTTGGAATACCAGGATTTAACTCCTATTAAAGGTAATAGTCATTGCAACATTTTATAAATCATGACTATGTAATTAGTCACAACTTTTAAAAATATGGAAAAATATGAAGACGTAGTAGGGATTGATGTATCAAAATTGACCATAGATGCACATTTATATAAAAGAGGCCTACATCGCTTATTTAGCAATACTTACAAAGGATATGTAGCATTGGTAAAATGGACAGAGCAACACTTAAAAGAGGTCGGTTACTTTTTCTGTTTTGAAGATACAGGTCATTACTCTATTAATTTGGCTGTATTTATGAGTGAGAATGCTATCGATTATATAGAAGAAAATCCATTAGCTATAAAACGTTCAAGCGGAATTGTAAGAGGTAAAACGGACCGACTAGATGCTGCTATGATAGCACGATATGCATGGATTCATAAAGAAGAACTTAAGTTGAGCAGTCCAAAAGAAACCTATCTTCAAGAACTAGGAAGGTTATTAGCTTTCAGAGAACAGCTGGTACGTGATAGAACAGGTAAGACCAGTACACTTAAAGAAGCACAGAACTTATTGAACAGTCCATCAACAGATTTATGTTGTAAGACGATTGAAAAAACAATTCACTATCTGACCAAGCAAATACATGCTATTGAGCAACGTATGATAGTGCTAGTCAAGGAACATAAGACGAGTCAACGTAATTACGATTTACTTAACAGCATGAAAGGAGTAGGGCTAATATTGTCTTGTCAATTGATTTACCATACCGACAACTTTAAGAAGTTTGAGAGTTGGCGTCAGTTTTCAAGTTATTGCGGAGTAGCTCCTTTTGAGCATAGTTCAGGAACCAGTATAAGGCGCAAAAATAGAATACATCATATCGGAAATAGAAAGATGAAAACCTTATTGAAATTAGCAAGTGTAAGTGCCATTCAATGTGATAGCGAACTCAAATTATATTACCAAAGAAAATTAGAAGAAGGCAAGCCAAAAATGGTGGCTTTAAATAACGTAAGAAATAAGATTTTGGCAAGAGCTTTTTCGGTAATTAAAAGAGGAACGCCATACGTTGAAATACAGCAGTTTGCAGCTTAAAAATGATTGAATTTATATTAGGATTTGACCTTGGAATACGTGTATGGTTTCGTTGCGTGTTTAAGCACCTAATTTAGCCAATACAAACCAAATAGAAAATCCGTGAGGATTTTCGTAGGCAAGCTTGCACTAGCAATTAATTTTATACGGTTTTGGTAATAATTATTTTTTATAAACAGAAACTCCTTCTTTAATAGTTTCTAAGACCACAATTTCCTTAATTACGTCTTCTGAAACCTTTAAAGGGTTTTTGTCTAAAATAACCATATCAGCTAGTTTCCCTTCCTCTAAGGTTCCCTTAGTATGTTCTTCAAAATGTTGATAGGCAGACCAAATTGTAATTGCTTTTAACGCTTCATAAGGTGTTAGTTTTTCATTAGCCCCAATAACTTGTCCAGAACGTGATTTTCGTTCAACGGAGATTCCTGCCATACGCATTAAGTTTGGCAATGCTACAGGTGCATCAGTATGAATGGTAATCTTTAACCCCTTATTTAAAGCTGTTCTAGTTGGGCTAATTTTATTCCCCAAGCTATCCCCAATAATTTCTTTATGCCAATCTCCCCAGTAATACGTGTGCAAAGGAAACAAAGAAGCTATTATGTCTAACTCTTTAAAGGAGTCTAATTGATCCTCTCTTACATATTGGCCATGAATTAGCACATTTCTTCTGTCATTATTCCCATATTTATCCGCTACTGGTTTCATTGTTCTAATCATTTGATCCATTGCAGCGTCACCATTAGCGTGTGTTTGTATTTGCCAATTATTTTTAAATCCTTTCTCATAAATAGCAATAACCAAACTGTCATTTGGTATCGCAGGGTAACCGTGATAACCTTCTTTAGCACCATCAGGTGGAACTAAATAGGGTTGTGTTCTCCAGGCAGTTCTTCCTTGAGGAGAACCATCTAGTGTTAATTTCATTCCTCCAATACGATAATGATTGTCATACGTTCTACTATTCCATTTAGAACTCATGTATTTATCAACAAACAAATAATCAACATAGCTTACAACATCTAACTTTAGTTTACCTGCTTCTGATGCATTTACGAGCATTTCATGATTTTCCATAGTTCTCCCTTCTTGCGCAGTGGTGTAGCCATATGATAATGCCATATCCTGGCCGGCTTCAAAGAATCGATTTGCTGCTTCTTCAGTTGTTGGGTTTAAAATTTTAAGCATGTATGGAATTGCTGCTAATTCCTCTAGAACCCCATTAGGTTCATTCCCCTTTTCTCTTCTAATGATACCCCCTTCAGGATTTTTAGTTTCTGAGTTAATATTTAATAATTCTAAACCTTTAGAATTTACAGCTGCAAAATGACCTGAAATATGGATAATCATGATTGGAAACTCTGTAGATACTTGATCTAAATCATGTTTAGTGGGAAATCGTTTTTCTTCTAGTACAGAATCATCAAACCCCATTCCAAAAATCCAGCCTGTTAATGCTCTATTTTCTGAAGTGTTCCAGGTTTTTAAAATATTTATGAGTGTAGGAATATCTTTTGCACCAGCATCCGGTGGAGGTAATATCTTAGCACCAATTGCTTGAGCAGAAAAGGAGGCGAAATGGGCATGAGCATCAATTAATCCAGGTAATAATGTACTTCCTTTAAGGTCTTTGTATTCATATCCTTCACCTGCTTTTGCTTTTGCGTCCATTAATGATCCAACGAATAAAATTTTGTCATCTCTAGAAACAAGAGCTTCTGCATATTCTGGCAAATCGCCTTGCATGGTAATAATATCTCCGCCGCCGTAAATTATAGCAGAATTTGTTTTTTCATTTTTTTGTTCTTGTTTACAAGATATTAATAGGATTGTTCCTAAAATTAGAGTCAGTGATAGTTTTTGTTTCATCTTTAAATTTTAATTGTTACCAACATTTAGGCTAAGATTCCGTTGTTGAGATTTGATGTTAATCAAATCGAGCTTGGATTCGAGCCTGATTAAAAGTAAGAAAACGTTTAAATTATAGTAAATAAGCTAGACAATGAATTATAGCCCTTGTTATGTCTTGTTATTCAATTTTTTTGACTTTGCGTTCGCCATTACTTAGAATTGTTAGATCTGAAATATTGTTATTGTCTTCGATATTGAAAACAATGCGGATACCATAATCAAAGACATCGAATGTATTCTTATTAACAGCCGTCAATTCTACTTTTATTCGGTTAGTTATTTGAGCAAATATATTTTCGCCTTCTTTAAAAATGGTTAAATATAATTCAGGTCCAAGTTCATACTTGCCAAAGTATTTTTCAAGTAGGGTAGTATCTATAATTACTTTAGGTTGAAACCTATTGTATTTTTTAAGAACTTCAATAGTAGCATCGTGAGGTAAACGATAACTGGTATTCCCATTAATGCCTTCCATTGTTTCGGCAGCAACCATAGCATTGATTATTGCTTCTTCAACTCCTTGAACTGTGGCTTCAAATAACGGGTTAATCATATCATTAGCAAGATTAACTATAGATGAATTTTCTTTACGATTAAACGCATTTTCATTTGCCGTAGAAAAGGCCATAAAAATATCGCCAGAACCATTGGCTCCACGCCCACCAACATTTCCTATTCCCAAAGGTATTCGTTGCGCTATGCGCTTTAATTGATGTGGTAATAAAGGAGCGTCTGTGGCTACTATTACAATAATAGATCCATCACCTTCTTTTCTGTTAGATAGTGGAGCACCTTTTAAAATTTCACCTTTTACATTCAAGAGCTCCATGCCAACAGGTACGCCAGCAATTGTTAGATTCTTTTTTGCGCCAAAATTGGACTGGACAAGAACTCCAACAGTGTACGTAGAATCATTAATATGTATAACTCTTGAAGAGGTTCCAGTTCCGCCTTTAAAACCTAAACACATCATTCCTGTACCACCGCCGACATTACCTTCAGCAATAGCTCCTCTTGATGAATTTTCTATTGCTTCTAGAACATGTTTTTCCTTGACGTGAAAGCCATAAATGTCATTTAAAAATCCATCATAAGTTTCTGCAACAACTGGGTAGGTGTACCACCATTCTTCCCCATTATACCAATCTGTATCTACATAATATTTTAATACAGCCTGTCTTACAGCACCAACACTATTTGTATTAGTAATCATAATTGGAGTTTCTAGAAAACCTGACTCCGTAACCCAAGTTGTACCAGTCATTTCTCCATTTCCGTTCAGGCTATACCAATTGGCATATACAGGACTAAATTTTTTAGCCTTTCCTCTTGGAAATATCGCTGTGACTCCAGTTCTGATGGGACCTTTTCCAATAATGTTCTTTCCACTCCCTTCAATAATTGTACTATAACCAACTTCAACGCCTTTTACATCTGTAATAGCATTAAACTTACCAGTTATACCTGCAAAAGGAATTCCTAAATCTCTTGCTCTAGGATTTTGCCCGTAGGATTGAAAACAAATAAGCATTACTATAAAAACTATAAGTGTTCTTTTCATATTGGTTGGATTTTAATGAGACATAATGTTAATTATATGGCGAGTTTTAATGAGCTATATATTTTGTTAGTTTCTGTCTTTTCTATTTAATTGCCTTAATGACTTTTCCGCCTTTCATGACAAATTCCACTCGCGACAATTCAGAGATATCATCAAGAGGGTTTTCTTTAGTGGCTATAATATCTGCCAATTTACCGACCTTGATGCTTCCAATTTCATCATCTTTCATAAGTAACTCTGCATTTACCTTTGTACCTGCCATTATTGCTTGAAGAGGCGTCATGCCTAATTTGACGAGCAACCGAAATTCCGTAGCCGCAAAATTAGGAGGGAACCCAACATTGTCAGAACCTACCCCTATTTTCACACCTCTTTCTATTGATTTCGAATACATCTTCCAAGAGTCTTCGCGAAATTTTTTAGTTAACTCATACATTTTAGCCTGTGCCTTACTGTCCTTCCAGGCTTCAAGTCCATACTCACCTACACTGACAGTAGGGATTAGGAATACATCATACTCTAAAAAGAGATCAATACTTTCATCGTTCAGGAAGGTGCCATGCTCTATGGACCTTGCTCCAAACTTTATTGCTTTATTGATGCCTTCAGTAGCATGTGCGTGAGCCATAACAGGAATACCTCTCCTTTTTGCCTCCTCGACTGCAGCAATTATTTCCTCATCACTAAATTGGACGTTTTTCGGATCGTCCCCTTCTGACATAAAAGCCCCAGTAACCAGGAGCTTGATCCAGTCACTCCCATATTTTATTTCTTGCCGAATAGCCTTTTGAATCTCATCTACGCCATCAACTACTAGCCCATCAGAAATCACCGATTGATCAGGTGAAAAAAAATTAACATCACCACCACCCCCTGTTACAGACAAGTAATGTCCAGCGCCATAGATTCTCGGACCATCAAACAAACCAGCATTTATGGCATCCCTGATTTCAAAATGGGCATATTGTGTATCGGCATCACCAGCTACCCTTATTGAAGTCCAACCTTCATTAAGCCAATTTTGCACTGTTTTCAAACCTCTAAGGGCATTAAAGGCAGATGATCCTTTCAAATGATTTACTTGGTAATCATCACCATATATTAATGGATGCACATGAGCATCTATTAGTCCAGGTAGTACTGTATATTCGGTTAAATCAATTATTTTGTAATCTGGCTTAATGATTTCTCTAGTACCAATTTCTACAATTTTATCTGCTTTGATGATGATTACAGTATTGTTGTAAACCTTATTATCTTCTGCAGTTATAAGCTTACCACAAATAATTGCTGTTTTTTCTTGAGCATTTGACGTAACAGAAAATAGAATTATTGAAATTGATAATAGCAGTACTTTTTTCATACTCAATATTTTAGATTGAAGCTAACGATTGGGCTAAAAAACTGTGGTGGATTTAAACCGCGTCATTAGCCATCCCAAATAAAGATAATAAAAAGCTGTAAAATTTCAATTATCTGTAAGCCCGCCATTGTTTTTAGCCTCGTGTTGGCATTATTACTATCATCTTTTTACAATTAAAAACTCTTCATTTGGTGCGTCAAAGACTAGGCTGCAATCAAAAAACGGTATATTTCCCAACCAACCATCTATTTTAGTAAAAGGCTTAATCATTCCTTGAAGGTCTTCGAAATTACCAACATAACCAACTTTGTTAATGGCTATATTTTGACCTGAAATTAACATAGATTTATCTGTTAGATTTTCGTGTATTTGAATAGGTTCACTCCACCAAGACGCTCTTCCCCAACTTGAAATTTCATACTTTACTTCTTTCGAATTAGCTTTAGAATATTTTTCATAAAGGCCTTTGGTAGTTAATAGACCATAAGAACTACAACCTGAATCATAATACATAATTTGCTTTTTGTTGTCAATCTTACAAGGTAACATCAACTTTCTACCACTAAAATCAAAAGATTCA
>JBLHRE010000055.1:0-10651 GCA_047625765.1 Flavobacteriales bacterium | reverse complement strand
TGTAATAGCAGTGCCACAGCGCCAAACGGAGCGATAGATCTTGAGGTAAACAACATCATTCCACCCGTATCTTATTTGTGGGAACATGGGCCAACAACCCAAGATGTTAGTAATCTAAGTCACTTAGAAGACTATATGGTAACCATTACCGATGGTAATGGTTGTGAAAGAGATTCAACGTTTACAATACAAAACTGTATAGGGTTGGAAGAAGAGACGGCAGAATCAAAAGATAAGCTGAGTATTTATCCAAATCCAATAGCTTCAGGAACTATGCTAAGCATAGTGTATGATAACCAAGCAAAAGCTGAAACAGTAG
This sequence comes from Flavobacteriales bacterium, assembly GCA_047625765.1. GTDB lineage: Bacteria > Bacteroidota > Bacteroidia > Flavobacteriales > JBLHRE01 > JBLHRE01. The sequence continues at coordinate 10,332 of JBLHRE010000055.1, read as the reverse complement.
AAATACAAATTATCGACTTATTGGGACAGGTAGTGTTGCAGAAGCAAATCCAGACCAACAGCGAGGCCTTAAACTACCAATTGGCAACAAGCAATTTGTCAAAAGGATCTTACTTTGTGTACCTAATGGCTAATGATCAGAAGAAGGTCAGTTCCTTCGTGATTCAATAAGTCAATCACACATTATCAAAACAAAAAAAAGGTTCGGGATTCCCGAACCTTTTTTTTTGTTTGTATGAATTAGAAAGGAATTAAAGCGTCATTTTATAATGCCTGATGTTAGCTTCAACAAACTCATCACCAATTTCATTAAACCCAACTTTTTTATAAAACCCAGTTACTTGAACCTGAGCATGTAGATATACTGTTGCCTCAGTTTTAGGTAAATCGCTTATTACAGCCTTTAATATTTTAAGTCCCATACCTTTACCTCGATAGTCCTTAAGAACAGCAAAGCGCTCTAGCTTAATACCATTATCAGTGGTCCTCCATCTTGCCGTAGCAACAGGATTATTGTCAATAGATACTAGAAAGTGGATAGATTCATCTTCAAATTCGTCATATTCTTCACGTTCATCAACTTCCTGTTCTATAACAAATACTACATTTCTAATAGCATACGCTTTATTAATAAGAGCGGTATCGTTAGTTTTAAATTTTGAAATTTCAATCATCACTTTTCTAAAATAGCATGAATATTAGGTTTAAAGTAATTAGGGCCTTTTAGGATTTTTCCGTCCTCTCTAAAAATAGGCTCTCCATTGGTATCCAGTTTGCTCATATTACTTCTTTGAATCTCGTCAAAGACCTCCTCAATTTTGTTTTGTAAACCATGTTTTAGAATAGTTCCAGCCAAAATATACATCATATCGCCTAGGGCGTCTGCTATTTCTACCAAATCACCATTATTACAAGCCTCTAGGTATTCATCGTTTTCTTCTTGCATTAAATTATAACGCAGCATATAAGTAGCTTTATCTAATTCTGCAATTGGGGTGCTCTCATTTCCAATCTGATATACATCGTGAAAATGAGCTACATGATCTAATTGTTTTTTCATGAGTTGAGATTATTTAATGAGAGCAATTTAAGCTAATTTTGAGGCTCTCAAAAAACTTATAGATGGAGAATATTGGTCAAGGTCATTGGATATTTGCTGGATGTTTTTTAGTAGTCTTTATTACATATTTGGTGTGGAGCTATAAAAAAGATTTGAAATTGCATAAAATCCATTATAAAGGGAGTACTTATGTTATTTTACTTATAATAGCTTGTGCAGTACTTTTATATTTATTCAAAGGTTATTTGCGCTAGTGGTAATGGGCTTGTTAGATTATTTGTTAATTGATGTAGGGATATCATTATTCCTGGCGATTATAGTTGGCTTATATCAATATAAGCAAGGGCTTAGTTATGGCAAAACGTTTTTTCAGGCTTGGATTGGTTTCATTGGTCTAGGTGCCATTATTATCAAGTTTATAATATCATAACTTTCACACTTACAGATTGCTAAGTATATTTGACGCAACAATAAAATATATAATTATGAAATTTATCAAAGGATTATTAACCGTAATCGTTGTTTTAGTGGCATTGGTTATGTTAATTTCTTTGTTTTTACCTTCTGAATATGAGGTGTCAAGGAAAACAGTTATTAAGGCTTCTTCGGAAAAGGTATATACAGATGTACTAGATTTAAACAATTGGGGAGCCTGGGATCCATGGCAAAAAATGGATACGAATATGGTTAATACTATTGTTGGTGAACCAGGAGTAGGACAAAAAAATACTTGGAAAAGTGAAGTGATTGGAAATGGGGCACAAACGATTACAATGGCTACAGCTTATTCTGAAATAGAGTCCTTATTCGAACATGAAGAAATGAGCTCTGGAACTGGATTTTTTAAATTTAATCAGATAATTGAAGGGACAGAGATTACTTGGGGTTTTAAAGGTGAGAACCCTTTCTATATGCGTATCATGGGATTAATGATGGATATGTTTTTAGGGGCACAACTTGAATCTGGTTTAGCCAATTTGAAGTTGAGAATGGAAGCTTTACCAGATGTGCCTGCTATTAAAATGGAAGATATGGAGGCGATTTACTTCTTATCTTCAAAAGCAAACGTAGCTGTGACGGATATATCGAATACCTTAGGTAATTTATATGGTGGTATAATGGCATATATGGGTGCCAAAAATATTGAAATGTCTGGAATGCCAATGTGTTTTTACCATACTTGGGACTCTGAAACAACCGAGATGGAAGCGGCTATTCCTGTAGAAGAAGGGAAATACAAACATACAGAAACCATAAGTTATGGAAAATTGGAATCGGGTAAGGTTGTTACGGTAACATTTTTAGGCTCATATGATGAAATGGTAATGATACATGAATCCATCGCATCTTATATCGAAGAGAATGGATTAGAAATGAGAGGGACACCCTTGGAGATTTATGTAAACGATCCAACTTTGGTAGAACCTGATAGAGTAGAAACAAAAATTATATATCCAGTTAAAGGATAGACAAAACAAGATTTATTTAGTTTAAAAGAAGACTTTCTTATTTAAGGGAGCCTTTTTTATTCAAAGTTTAAACTAAACAATACACAACGAGAACGGAGTTTTTTGATGCCTGAAGTATAAAGCGATTCATCGTCAACCAACACGTTTCTATTTCCTAAAGAAAACTTTAGTTCTGGAGATAATTTGAAGTATTCAAAATAAAAATCGGTACCAAAACCAATTTCCCAATAAACATCTGCAGATCTTAATTTAAAAATTGATACATCATCTACTTTCTGCTGCGATGCCATATCAATGCTAAATTTTATACCACCCAAAACATAGGCTCTTCCGTTAACAAACCTGTCCGATTTATATTTAAGGTTAAAAGGGAAATCTACAAAAGTAGATTCAACAGTTTTGGAAACCAGTTCTTTTTTCCCTGAACTGGGATAATGAATGGTATAATCTAAGTTCCGTTGAGTGTACGAAAGGGTAGGAATAAATCTAAGGTTTAAGCGCTTTGTTAGTTTCATGTCGGAAACAATACCTATAGTGTACCCTTTGGTGGGATTAGAATCTATGGTGTATACAGAATCCGATTGCGCTAAACCAGCATAAGGCTCTATCTTAAAAGAGTAAGTACTTATGCCTAATGAAAATCCAAAATGAATAGTTCCGTTATCATAGGCTGGTTGATTAATTGTACGCTGTTTTTGGGCATAACAATTGCTTAATCCAATTAAAGAGCTTAGTAAAATGAGTAATAAGGGTTTAAAGCTATGCATGCCGACAAAACGCTATTGAAGTTGATTTATTTTACTCCAGTGTAAATAGACGCAATGCCTAAAGTTAGACTTTTCGTTTTGGTTGATTTAAAACCTTGTTCATTAAGTTTATTTAAAAAAGCATCACCAAACGGGAAAGCATGAACCGAACGTTGTAGGTAATCGTAAGCTTCAGTATCCTTAGAAGCAATTCGACCTATTAAAGGCAATATATATTTGAAGTAAAAATTGTAAATCTGCTTAAAAGGGAATGATGTGGGTTGAGAAAACTCAAGAACAACAACCTTACCATTGGGTTTTAATACTCTGTAAATCTCGCCCAATCCTTTCTCCAAGTTCTCGAAATTCCTTACGCCAAAAGATACGGTAATAGCTTCAAAACTAGCATCTTCGAAAGGTATGTTTTCCGAGTCACCTAATTTAAGTGTGATTTTATCTTCAAGACCTTTGTCTTTTATTTTTTTTGTGCCAACATCTAACATTCCTTGCGAAATGTCTAAACCAGTAATTTTATTGGCTCCGGTATCTAACATTGCAATGGCTAAATCTGCAGTCCCAGTGGCAATATCAAGTAAATGATCGATAGGGTGACCCTTCAATAATTTAACCGCTTTTTTACGCCAAGAAATATCAATTCCCATAGAAAGGAAATGATTCATAAAATCATAACGACCAGCGATACGATCGAACATAGAAGCTACTTGTTCTTTCTTTCCTTTATCCTCTTGATTGTATGGGGTAACTATTTGTTTTTCCAAGCTGTTAAATTTTCATCAAATATACGTCTGCATAAAAATATAACATAGGCATTTGTTGTTTTTTTAAAGTATTATCCTACTGTAATATGAGTGCTAGAATATTTGTAGTCGATGGACTTTACTTTTCTACTTAAAGAGAAGGCCAGCGTAAGTGTTCCTAATCTTCCAATAAACATGGAAAGCATTATCACCCAACGTCCAGCGGTACTTAATTCGGTGGTAATACCGGTGGTTAAACCAACCGTAGCAAAAGCAGATATTTCTTCAAATATTAAGTCAAGTGGATCTAAATGAGGCTCTGTGATCATTAGTATAAACACGCCTAAAAAAACCGCTCCAGCAGAAAAAAGAAAAATGGAGAAGGCCTTATTGATTTGCTCAAAGTTTATTGTTTTTTTCCAAACCTCTACATTCCTTTTACCACGAATGGTAGAGTTAGCGGATAGCATCAAGAGTGCAAAAGTTGAAGTCTTCATTCCACCACCTGTAGAACCAGGAGATGCTCCAATATACATGAGTAAGGTGAAAAATATAATTACACCAGGAGTTAAGGACCCAAAATCCACGGTGTTAAATCCTGCAGTTCTTGCTGTAACAGATTGAAAAATAGAATGCATTAGCTTTTCCATAAAGGTCATTCCGCTAAGTGCATTATTATACTCAGCAAAGAAGAACACCAAAGTTCCCAATACAATTAAGCCAGCTGTTGTATAAAGAACTAACTTAGTATTTACGCTATACCGTTTCCATGAAAAACGTTTTTGATGCTCGTTTCGCCCTCCGCTCAAAATATCATTAAGTACAGGGAAACCTAGACCTCCAAAAATAATTAGAACAGCAATTACGGCATGAATACCGAAGGAATTACTGACCATATTCTCATACAATCCGTTAGTGAAAAGTGAAAATCCAGCATTGTTGAAAGCCGAGACTGAGTGAAAAACAGAGAAAAATATTTTTTCCATTCCCGACCCAAAATCAATTGCAGGATTCCAAACCAAGAAAATAATAAGCGAACCTAATATTTCAATGGCAAGACTGAACAGAAAAATGCGCTTTAATAGTCCTTTTCCACTAAATAGTGATTCTGTACTTAGATTTTGTTGCAGCATGCTTTGATGCTTTATACCTAAAGATTTCCCAGAAACGATGGTGAAAATGGTAGCAAACGAAATGATATTTAATCCACCCAACTGAATGAGAAGCATGATAATAAATTGCCCCTTAAGAGAGAAGTATGTGGCAGTGTCTACTACAATCAATCCTGTAACACAAGAGGCGCTTATAGAGGTAAATAATGCATCCATAAAAGGCATGCTAATTCCTTCGGCAGTCATAGTGGGTAACATCAATAAAGATGTTCCAATTAAAATCAACAAAACAAAGGACATCAACATTAAGGTTGATGGATTAAATTTAAGAATAGGTAGACCTAAACTGGCCTTTCCAATTTCAATTCCAATAATAATTACGAAATATGCTTGGACAAAAAGGATATAAAATCCTTCTAATTTATTAAACCCGAAAATATCACCAATCATTTTAATAAGTGGTGAACCAAATAGGGAGAAAATAACATCAAAGACAATTAATAGCATCAGAATGCCTTCCAACCAATTCCGCTTGAGGTATTCGATAGGAGAGAAATCGTAAATAAATCGAATAATATAACCAACAATGTAAAAGGAGAAACTAGCTCGTATAGCAGTCATTAACCAAAACTCGGTTTGTTCAGTAACAAAAAAACCGTGGTAACCAATAAGGCTCGAAATTGCAATTAACGTTACCAAAGCACCTACTACATTAAGGTATTTCATAACCTTATCTTTACTTTCGTAAAGACGAATATTTGCTTTTTCTCGTAAGGCGTTTAAAGACATTATTCTAAATATTTAGCCGCTTCGTTAAAAAGATTTTCCTTATTGATTGGCACAACCCCTGGAAATTCACATACCAAGCCTCCCGCAAGATTAGAGATAGTTGCAATGTATGTATCGTTATTGGTAGCCGCTAGCGTCATGGCTGCTACCGCTACTACGGTATCACCAGCTCCAGAAACATCAATAATATCTCTTTTAAATGCTGGAATTACTTGTTGTCCGTCTTTAGATTGAATTAAAACTCCGAATTCTGAAAGTGTTAACAATATACCTTTTGCATTTAATGCCTGCCTAAGTTTAGTAACAGCTTTTTCTATACTTGGCAGGTCAGAGCCTTTTAAATGTTGATTTACACCTTCCGAAAGCTCTTTTAAATTTGGCTTAAAAAGCATTACATCTTTGTATTCTAAAAAATGATCTTTTTTAGGGTCAACTAAAGTTGGAATGTTTTTGCTTTTGGCTAATGCAATACTTTTTTGAATTACTTCCTGGCTTAACATACCTTTATTATAATCCTCGAAAATAATCACATCAAAATTATTGGAATCAATCAAATCCTTGACTTTATCAAGAATAATTTGAGTTTCCAAAATTTCTGAAGATACTTCTTCGTCTAAACGTAATACATGTTTATTATCGCTAATTACGCGAGTCTTAACAGTAGTACATCTATCTTTAAACTGGATTAAACCTTGAGTAGTTAAGTTTGCCGATTGCATTAACTCCTTAAAAATAATGCCTTGTGGATCTGTTCCAATAACAGAACATAAAGTAGCATTACCACCTAATGCCTTTATGTTTAAGGCCACATTTGCAGCACCACCCAATCGGTTTTCGCTTTTATGAACAGAAACTACTGGTACTGGCGCTTCTGGAGAAATGCGATTGATGGTTCCCCATCTATATGCATCTACCATTGCATCTCCAATAATTAATACATTTTGATTGGAAAACGACTTAAAGATTTCCTTTAATAATGACATGTTTAAGCTAATTGCCCAAGGGCTTTGGTTATACTGTGCATAGCTGTTTCCAATTCTTGATTAGAGGCAGCATAAGAAATTCTCAAACAATTATCAGCACCAAAAGCTTCACCAGTAACCGTAGCAACTAATGCTTCCTCCAGTAAGAATAAACTTAGATCTGTTGCAGTTTTTATTTCATTTCCATTGAATCGTTTTCCGAAAAATCCAGAGATATCTGGGAATAAATAAAAGGCCCCACCGGGTTTATTGCACTTTACATTTGGGATATTGTTTAAGGCATTAAAAACAAAATCTCTTCTATTTTTAAAGGTGTCTCTCATATGGTGGGTTACATCTGGATTCGCCAACAATGCTGCCGAAGCGGCTTTCTGTGTAATAGAACAAGTTCCAGAAGTTACTTGTCCTTGCATTTTAGTACAAGCACTTGCAATCCACTCAGGAGCACCAATATATCCCAATCTCCAACCTGTCATTGCAAATGCTTTTGAAACACCATTTACAGTAACAGTTCTTTCTTTCATGTTACCTAAGGTAGCAATACTGCAATGGTGTCCTTCGAAATTTATGTGCTCATAAATTTCATCCGAAATAACGATGATATGAGGGTGTTTTTCAAATACAGTAACCAAACCCTCTAATTCAGATTCGCTATAAACCGACCCAGAAGGATTGCAAGGTGAACTGAAAATAAAAATTTTAGACTTAGGGGTAATGGAATTCTCAAGTTGAGTAGGAGTAATTTTAAAATCTTGCTCAATACTTCCTTCAACAAAAACAGGAGTTCCTTCCGCTAATTTTATCATTTCGACATAACTCACCCAGTAGGGAGTAGGTACAATAACTTCGTCTCCAGGGTTTAATAAAGACATCATTGCATTAACAATAGATTGCTTAGCGCCAGTAGATGCAACAATTTCGTTAGCTGCGTAATTCAAGTTATTATCCCTTTTAAACTTGGTAATAATAGCATCAATTAACCCTTTGTATCCTGGTACTGCGGTGTATTTAGAGAAGTTTGAATGAATAGCTTCTATGGCAGCATCTTTAATAAAGTCAGGAGTGTTGAAATCGGGTTCACCCAAACTTAAACTAATTACGTTTTTCCCAGCCTCATTAAGTTCTCTGGCCTTTTTAGACATTGCAATGGTTTGCGATTCTGAAAGATTCTGAATTCTTGAAGAAAGTTCTTTTTCCATAGATGATTTCAATATGTGCACAAAGCTAATAAATGGTACTCTTCTAGGATTGAAAAATAACGATATTTGAGCCAAATTATATAAGTATGGATTTTTATTTGCAATTACTATTGTCTAGCATTCCTTCTTTGGTAATAGTGGGGCTGCTTTTTTTATTGGTTAAACGCTTTATCGAACGGGATGAAAAGCAGCGTTTTTTCGAATTAAAACGAGGGAATCAAAAGGAAGTTCTGGAGTTAAGACTGCAAGCTTACGAGCGTTTGGTTCTTTTATTAGAGCGTTCAAGAATGGAAGCTTTGAAAGCCAGAATCTATACAAGAGAGATGAAGATTGAATTGTTTGTGACGGCAGTAAAACAAAATTTGCATGCTGAGATAGAGCATAATCTTACCCAACAACTTTATGTAAGTAATAACGCATGGGTGGTTGTGCGTAAAACCTTAATGGAGCAGGAGCGCTTGATAATGTTGACGTATTCTATGTTGGATAAAGAAAAAAACGACTTTTTCAATACCTACAATCAGTTAATAATAGAAGAGAAGCATCTGTCTGTGGGAGAGGCTATTTTGCTTGTAAAAAATGAGGTGAAGGAGCTTTTTTAATTTGTCAAAGGATGTTATATTAGCAAGCTGAAGCTATATTAATAATGCAACGCATATTTATATGAAACTGAAAGTAATAATTTCGAGCATTTTTATTTTAACCATGTTTTCTGGTCAAATTGGATTGAAAGCACAAACGGTCCTTTTTTCTGAAAATTTTGAAGGATGTCCAGTTGGTGGAATTGACCCAGGGGTGTCTGCTTGTGGATGGATGCATGAGAGGCAGCAGGCCATATTTATAGGTGCTGGATATTATAATGTTTTCGGGATTTCATCTGAACCTTCAGGGAATGGTGAGGCCGGTTGTTTTATAGACGGACAATCTATAGTTACTTTTGGAGGTGCGGTTTGTAATTATGGGACAAATTCATCTGGGTACAGCCGAATTTATTATACGACACCACACGATGTCACAAACTATCAAAACCTTGATTTAAAGTTCGACTGGATTTGTATGGCGGAAGCTGGTGCTGATTATGGGAATGCAATCATTTCTCCAGACGGTATTACTTGGCAAGTTGTAGGGCCAGAATTATCTGATGTGCCAACAGTTACTAGGGATGAGACTATTGATATTTCTATAGCTGATGGTTGGCCGGAATTGTACATTGGCTTCTTGTTTACTTTTGACGAATTAATAAATACACCTCCGGGATTATCTATTGATAATGTAGAAATAACTGGTGATTTAACTGGTGACGCTATTGATGTACCTTCTTCTGCGTGTCTTGATGCGGATTATCAATTAACGGACCTATCTACACATGCCCATAGTACTTATAGCTGGAGTGCAACAGGTCCTGGGACTGCAACGTTTACACCTAACAATACAAACCAAAACCCAACGGTTAGTTTTGATACTCCAGGTTCTTATACCGTAACTTTAACGTATGATGGAGGCCCAGACTCTGTGTGGGCTGATATTGTTGTAATTGATGAATTTAACTTACCATTTACTGAGGACTTTGAATTTGGGTTTGGGTTCAACGGTTGGACTACCTTTAATGATGGTGCAGCGGTGGAGTGGACTACCATTGGTGCTGGTGGAAATGGAGGCTCTCAAGCTGCTCACGTGGATCACTGGAACATGTTTGACCTCCCTCCTTATGAGCCAAATAGTAATAATTTGGTCACTCCAGGATTAAATATAAAAGGTTACGATTCCTTATTTATTGAATTTGAACATTCGATCAAACAAGTCCCAGAAACAGGTACTGGAAGGGACACTTTAAAAGTATATGTAAGTGACGATTGTGGTGCTTCTTGGCAATGGGTTAGCACTCATTTTGAGGATACTCCGTATTCTTGGTATACCAAAGCCCCAGCACAAAATGACTTAGGCCCTTCTGTTGCTGGAGATTGGTGTGGTGTTGGAACTCCTTCTGCTCCTTGTACAAAATTGGATTTGACCAGTTTTTTAGGTTCGGATAATCTTAGAGTTCGATTTGAAGATTTGAATCAATCTACTAGTGATTTTTACCTTGATAATGTCAACATCTACGGAGTAAAAAGTGTAGTCGAAGCCAACTTCAATTATACCCCCGACACTACCTGTTTGGGAGGCGAGGTACAATTCACAGATACGAGTATAGAGGATATTGTAAGTTGGAACTGG
>JBLHRE010000054.1:0-10657 GCA_047625765.1 Flavobacteriales bacterium | reverse complement strand
ACCGCAAGGGGTAATAATCCGAAAACGGTATGGAAAGTTTCATCACTTACAGGGGACCAACTTTTAGCCAAGCTACCATCAGCAATAAAAACAATTACTAGCATAAAAACACAGGCAAACAGTCCTGCCAGGAGAGTTCTATTTGCGGCCTTCTTTCCGAAAATCTCTGAAATAACATCTGTAACAAGAAAGGTAATTGGGTAAGATAGGATACCCACAGAAAGTTCAAAGGCAAAATCTCCTACAGGATTCCAAGTAAAGAATTTTTGAAAAATAAGATTGGAAATGATTAAGGCGGCAATAAACATTGCCGCCTTAATCAAAACAATAAACTGCCATTGTCTTTTCTCATTAACGAATATCGATGTTATAAGGTAAACGTGCCTGTACGCCTCTAATTTGCATTGCTTCGCGCATGGTTTTAACATACTGGTATTGCTCACCCATAGCTTTCTCCAGCATTGATGCTGACATGTCTTCACCCAATCCTTGCAACAACTCTTCTAAAGGATCTTTAAATTCTGGATAAGACTTAATAGAATAAGATTCCAATTCAGCCTTTTCTGCAGCCAATGCAATGGCATCTTCCAAACCTCCCAATTTATCAATCAAACCAATTTCAATTGCCTTTTCTCCAGACCATACTCGTCCTTGGCCAATAGCATCTACTGCCTCCTTACTCATATTTCTACCCTTGGCTACTTTGGTAATAAAAGTATCATAAGTACGCTCTACATTTAATTGTAAAAACGCTCTTTCCGCTGGATTCAAAGCTCTTGTCAAATTCCCGAAATCTGCCATTTCGTTGGTTTTAACAGTAGATGAAGTAACCCCCATTTTCTTTTCCACCAAACCATTTAAGTTTGGAACCAACCCAAAGACACCAATAGATCCAGTTATAGTAGTTGGACTTGCAACAATTGCATCTGCATTACAAGCAATATAATACCCTCCAGAAGCGGCAACACCACCCATAGAAACAATCAAAGGCTTAACACCTTTACACAATTCCAATTCTCTCCAAATAATATCCGATGCCAAAGCACTTCCTCCTGGAGAGTTTACACGTAATACAATAGCCTTTATCCTATCACTCTCTCTTGCCTTGCGAATTTCTTTAACCAAACTTGCAGACTGTATACCTCCGCTTTCACCAGGCATAATTCCAGATTCTATAGCTCCTTCTGCATATATTACTGCAATTCTGTTCTTGATATCCAGTTTTTTATCCGACTTTACTTTTTGGTATTTACCCAAGGAAATAAAAGGTACTTTTTCAGAAGATTCTAATCCCAAAGCAACTTTCATTGCATCGTTTACCTCATCGCGATAAGCTAACACATCCACCATTTTTTGCTCCAAAGCATCTCCTCCTGCTGTTGCCAACATTCCATCAGCAATAGCATTCAATTGTTCGGCAGACAAGTTTCTTGCCTCTGAAATACCATTAATCATGTGGTTCCAAAACGAACTTAAAAATGCTTGTGTTTGTTCGCGACTTGCATCACTCATTTCATCAAGCATAAATGGCTCAACAGCACTTTTAAATTTACCATGACGAATAACCTGCATTTCAACTCCAATATTCTTTAATGCCTGCGTGTAGAAGCTTACATTGCTACTTAAGCCATAAAACTCTAGCATCCCTTCTGGGTTCAAGAATATTTTGTCAGACACTGTTGCCAAGTAATATGCCTTTTGCGATAAGGTTGCGCTATAGGTATAAATAAACTTGCCCGAAGATTTGAAATCCAATAAAGCATTTCTAATTTCTTCTACAGCAGCCATAGACGCTCCAATACCTGTTAGGTCTAAGAAAATTCCTTTTATATTATCGTCTCCTTTTGCCTTTTCAATATTCTGTAGCACACCATAAGTGTTAATAGGCTTATTTATTTTCATTGTAGAAAGATCGAAATTCTCTAATGGATCCGAACTAGAAATATCATTAATTGGGCTACTCAATTTCATTTGTAAAACTGAAGGTTCATTTAGGACCATTGGTTTTTTAACTGTCGCAGAACCAACAATAGCTCCAATAGTAAGCGCGCCTAAAAGGCAAAAAATAAAAAGTGCCAATAAGCTGGCTAATAGGTTTCTTAAAAATTTCATATCGTTTATTTCTTTCCGCAATGATACCAAAAATGGCTAAAACAATAAGACTTAAGAGCCTATATTCGCGTAGTTAAAATCGATACATGACTACAACTTACATCATTTTAGGCTCCAGTTTAGGCGACAAGCAACTTTGGATTGAGAAGGCCATTCAACAAATCTCGATACTTGGTGCCATTATAAAAGAAAGCAAACTATACGAAACTGCTGCTTGGGGCGGGCAAACTGAGGCTACATTCTACAATCAAGTTATTGCATTGTCTACCGACTACTCTGCACAACACCTTTTAGAGAAACTATTAAAAATTGAACAGGAATTAGGTCGCGTAAGAGACCCTGATTTAAAATATGGAGAGCGTACCATTGATATCGATATTTTATTGTTTGGCAATGAAATAATTAACAGCGCTTCTTTAACTATTCCTCACCCTAGAATGCAAGATCGCAAGTTTGTTTTAATGCCTTTAAGCGAAATCGCTAAAGACTTAATGCATCCCATTTTACATAAACCCATAGAAACCTTGCTTAAATACAGCAAAGACGAGCTTGACGTAAAGGTTTGTGAAAATTAATTTGGAAGTTCTCTGACAAAAATAGATTTCTCTGCTTACCGGTTAAAGGGTGATAATCCTTCGGTTTAAGAAAAAACTGAATTTCACTCTTTTGTTATTCGTGTTTTGGCTATTCGCCAACGTACAAGTTAAGGATACTAAATGCAGTTCGAGAGTTCCTTTATGCTATTTGAAATGGGGGTTTCTGGCTACATCATCAAGCATTTCACTTATTCTTTAGGTTTCAAACTTCAGATTGCTGCAGGAAGTCTGTCTGGAGCAAACAATGAAGACAAAACTTATTTCGAAGGCAATTACAAGAGTCTTCGTGTTTATCTACAACCTCATTTATCTCACCTTTAATTAACTGGCAGACAAAAAATAGGGGTATAAGACTTTATCTTGGGGCTAGTGGGCTTCAATTCCATTCAAAAAGTTGGTGTAACGATGCCAACAGAACAGTTCTTCATGAGATGGGAGCTCTAGGAGCACTGGTAAACTTACATGGCAAAAGTATTGCTGGTGGTGTCAGAGTAGGTGGAAATGCATGTTATGGAACGTACAAAACCTAATGTTTCTGAAGAAGTTACCGTTACTTTAGGTGAGAAAAAGCACAAGCAATTGTCGCTCATTTAAGTGACATTTATGGTGTTGATTTAACTCAAGTTTATTCTGAAAGTAAGGGTGAGTTTGATCTTATCTCGAACAACGTTGACGAAGTAAAAAGACCTGTGGATTTTGTTTTAATTCCACAACAATAGTTAATTCACTCTATCTGAAAGGCTACCAATTGGTAGCTTTTTTTATTTCTTGAAGTTTATCTTGGAGAACAAATCCCAAACCACAACTCCAACACTCACCGAGATATTTAAGGAATGCTTTGTCCCAAATTGAGGGATTTCGATTGCAGCATCACATAAAGGTAAAACAGCATCGTCCACTCCTTTCACTTCATTACCAAAAATCAAAGCAATCGGTTTTTCTGTAATTTCAAATTCTTCTAAGGATACGGAAGAATCAATTTGCTCTACGGCAACAATCTGATGGCTTGCTTTTAATTTTTCAACAGCCTCTAAAGTTGTTTTGGCATACTCCCATTTTACGGTATCTGTTGCCCCTAAAGCCGTTTTCTGAATCTCTCTATGCGGAGGGCATGCTGTAATGCCACACAAGTAAACAGCCTCTAAACAAAAGGCATCTGAAGTTCTAAAAACAGAACCCACATTGTGTAGACTTCTTACATTATCTAAAACAATAGTAATAGGCGTCTTGTTAGAAGTGATAAAATCTTCATTTGACAGACGGTTTAACTCACTATTTTTTAACTTTCGCATTCCTAAATTTTTAGGCAAAGTAAATCAATTCTTTTGGCAAAAAAACCGCAAAAAACAACAAAGGAGACTCCATTGATGCAGCAGTACTTGGGCATCAAGAATAAATACCCAGATGCGGTATTGCTTTTTCGCGTTGGAGATTTCTACGAAACCTTTGGAAAAGATGCTATTAAAGCTTCTAAAATCCTCGATATTACCCTTACCAAAAGAGCAAATGGTTCTGCTTCTCACATAGAGTTGGCTGGATTTCCACATCATGCCTTAGATACTTACTTGCCGAAATTAGTGAGAGCAGGGCAGCGAGTTGCCATCTGCGACCAATTGGAAGATCCAAAAACAACCAAGACCATTGTAAAACGTGGCGTTACCGAATTGGTTACCCCTGGTGTTTCTTATAATGACAAGACTTTAGAAGGAAAATCCAACAATTTCCTAGCAGCGGTCACCCTTAAAAAAGATAAATCTGGTGTTGCCTTTTTAGATGTTTCTACCGGAGAATTTATGGTAGCTGAAGGTAGTCATGCCTATGTTTCCAAATTATTACAGAGTTTCCAACCCAACGAAATTCTATTTGAAAAAGGTGAACAGCTAAACTTTAAATTACATTTTGGCGACAATTGGTTTACCTACAAATTAGAAGATTGGGTTTTTAATCTTGATTTCGCGCAAGAGCTTCTTTTAAAACAGTTTGATGCTGCCTCTTTAAAAGGATTTGGGATAGAGGAAATGGACTTGGCTGTTATTGCAGCAGGTGCTGCATTGCATTACTTGGCAGACACCCAACATCATAAAATAAAACACATTGTACAGGTTTCTAGAATCCACGAAAACAACCACGTTTGGATGGATCGCTTTACCATGCGAAACCTCGAATTATTGCACTCGCCACACGAAAAAGCAGTAACGCTTTTAGATATCATCGATCAAACTGCAAGCCCTATGGGTTCGCGAATGATAAAGCGATGGCTGGCTATGCCTTTGCGCGACAGAAAACATATTGAAGAGCGGCATGATGCCGTTGCCTTTTTCCAAAACCATGGAGATTCAACAATTGAACTAGTTTCATTGTTTCAACGAATTGGAGATTTAGACCGATTGATATCTAAAGTTGCTACAGGACGCATTAATCCAAGGGAAGTAAGGCAATTGAAAAATGCTTTAGAATGCTTGGCCCCAATCAAGGAGATGTGTGCTTCGTCTAAAGAAAAGGCATTAGTGAAATTGGGCGAACGTATTGTGCTTTGCGAAACCATTCAAGAACAAATTGACAAATCATTGGTCGAAGAGCCTCCAATTCAGCTAGGTAAGGGCGCTGTTGTTGCAGAGGGTATTCATACCGAACTAGACGAATTAAGAGCCATTTCTAATGATGGACAGAAATACCTCGCCAACCTTAGAGAACGAGAATCTGCAGCAACCGGAATTACCAGTTTAAAAATTGGCTTTAACAATGTTTTTGGCTATTTCTTAGAGGTAAGAAACACTTTTAAAGACAAGGTTCCCGAAGAGTGGATTAGAAAACAAACTTTGGTAAGTGCCGAACGTTACATCACGGAAGAGCTTAAAGAATACGAGAGTAAAATTCTTGGTGCCGAAGAAAAAATAAATGCCATTGAAGGGAAACTGTACAATGATCTTGTGCAGGAGTTGATGGACTACATCGATCCTATTTTGGTAGATGCAAATGTTGTGGCACAACTGGATTGTTTGAGCTCTTTTGCACAAACCGCTAATGCTAACAATTATGTGCGCCCAGAACTGAACGATGATTTTGGAATGCAGATAAAAGACGGTAGGCATCCTGTTATAGAAAAGCAATTGCCGCCTGGCGAAGTTTATGTACCCAACGATATCGAATTAAATCGGGACGATCAACAGATCATAATGATTACAGGGCCCAATATGGCAGGTAAATCTGCTTTGTTGCGTCAGGTTGCATTGATTTCTATTATGGCGCAAATGGGATCTTTTGTGCCTGCTTCTGAAGCTAAAATTGGAATTGTAGACAAGGTGTTTACGCGTGTAGGTGCATCTGATAATATCTCCTCTGGCGAATCTACCTTTATGGTTGAGATGACCGAAACAGCCAGCATCCTAAATAACCTTTCTGAGCGCAGCTTGATTCTTTTGGATGAAATTGGCCGAGGGACCTCTACATACGATGGTATTTCTATTGCTTGGTCTATTGCCGAATATTTACACAGCCATCCGAGCAAAGCGAAAACCTTATTTGCTACCCATTACCACGAACTGAACGAAATGACGCATCAGTTTGATAGAATCAAAAACTTCAATGTTTCGGTAAAGGAAAGTGGCAAGAAAATTATTTTCATGCGTAAGCTTGTGCCTGGTGGTAGCGAACATAGTTTTGGGATTCATGTGGCAAAAATGGCAGGAATGCCAAACTTGGTGGTTAGCAAGGCCAACAAAATATTAAAGAAACTAGAGCAGAACAACGAGAACCTAGACGCTAGCAAGCGCGAAAGTTTGAAAGATGATGACATGCAGCTCAGCTTCTTTAAATTAGATGACCCAATACTGGAGGAGATTCGAGAAGAAATAATGAATCTCGACATCAACACCTTAACCCCTGTAGAGGCACTGATGAAGCTGAATGAGATTAAAAAATTAGTTGGAAATAAAGGTTAATTTATTTCAAAAGGCAGCGAAAATTTCTGCTTTACCTAGAAAAGCTCAAAATAGTTTGAATGATTGTTTGTAGAATTGATTTCTTGATTATATTTGCAGCCGCAACGCGAGAGTAGCTCAGCTGGTAGAGCACGACCTTGCCAAGGTCGGGGTCGCGGGTTCGAATCCCGTCTCCCGCTCAAAAGCCCAAAACATTGGGCTTTTATTTTTAGACCATAGGTCTGGTTTGCCCGGGTGGTGGAATTGGTAGACACGCAAGACTTAAAATCTTGTGTCCATCTGGACGTACGGGTTCAAGTCCCGTCCCGGGTACAAAAAAGGAGTTCAGAAATGAACTCCTTTTTTTTGTTTAATAGAATTGGTCGACTCGTCCATTTTGACCTAAGTTAATAATATATGCCACTAAAATGTAACTTGGTAAGTTATTCATTTAAATAATAGAAGTATGAGAGTCTTGATAATTTCTATCTTATTTTTCGCATTTTCAATAAGTTGCCTTGGACAAGTTTTGACATTTACCGATTTAGAGCTTAAGCGATTCCTACTTACAGAGCCTTGTGTTGACACGAATAAAGATGGCATTGGAAATATTTCCTTGGATTTAAATAATGATGCTGAAATTCAACTTTCCGAAGTACTAAGTGTTCAGTCATTGGCAATTCGCACCGATGATTATAATATTCTTGATATTACGGAGCTTAATTGGTTTACCAATCTAGAGCACTTTTACCTTTCGGGTAATCCAAGCTCATCACAAAACATCAAACTAGCCATTGATAACCTTACATACATAAGAGCTTCGGATTTCGCCATTGAATCGCTTGACCTCTCTGAACTACCTAACCTACAAAGCATTTATTTACATTCATTAAACCTAAAATATTTAAACCTTAAGAATGGAAGCCTTGCTGAAGAAGCCTTTTCATTGTTTTACACAAGAGTAGATTCTGTTATTTGCGTAGATTCCATCCAAGGTGAGTTAGATCTAAATGGTCATTTAGGGCCTAACGGGAAAATAATAACCGATTGCGGTTCTGCATTAAGTGCTCCTGAGTTTCCCCAACTGAAATACGATATATACCCAAACCCTGCATCTTCAATTTTACATGTAAATGTTAATACAAATCATGATTCCATTTCTTACCGAATTATAAATTCAAAAGGAGGACTAATGCAAGAGGGAATAATCCGTAACAATCAATTGAATATTGAAACCTTACCCAAAGGAGGTTATGTAATCCAGCTCCTTTTAGAAAACAGATGGGTTTCCAACCAATTTATTAAATTATAATTTATTCTATTTTAAGAGGTACAAAAACCAGCGTAAGAAACAGAGCGAGAGCGAAGTTTCTTACGCTGGTTTTTTTCTTCACACTCACTCTCACTCCAAAACCTATTCTCGATATTCAAACTGTTTTTTTATCTTCGCTCTCGAACTGACACTCACACTAACCATGCTTTGTTTCTATGTTCGATTTCGAAAAACTTGAGGTTTATAAAAAAGCCAAACGCTTCCTATAGATTCTGAACCAAGTTCAGAATGACCTGCTATTTTATATATTGTGGAAACAAAATAAGTTAATTTTTATATGAGCATACTACACTCAGAATTAGTGAATTTTCGGAAGATTCCTAGAAATGACATCCTTCTATTTCTTTATGAAAATGGCGGTAATTCTAACATCTCTGAGCTTAACGAACGCTTAAATCAAACAAATCAGATTCTTTACATCATCTTAACCGACTTATTAGAAAAGGAACTCATAAAGGCTGATAATATCTTACAATTAAGAACGAAACAAGGCTCATACCTAGAAGATAAATTCACTGCCTTTCAAGTTCTTCTTACGGAAAAAGGTAAGGATTATACAGAGTGTGTTTTAATTGGATCAAATCCTGATAAATACCAAAATGGTGACCCCATTGAGTATATGAAATTCATCAAACCTAATGGTTCAGTAAGTTTTCGGGGATACTTTAATAAATCATTCGATGATTTTTACAAGTCAGGACTTGCAAGGCAACTAGGCATGGACAAATACCATTTGTTTTATATTCTTACTGGTAAAAGACACAAAACAGACGAAAATAAAAAAGTATTCATTTCATACGCTCATGATTTACAGGGTGAAAGTTCTAAATGGGTTTCCAAATTAGCTAACCAATTGGCTAAATATTTTAAAGTGGAATATGATGATAATTTAATCCACAAAATGAACCCCTACGATTATATGAGAAATGGAATTCAATCTTCTGATTATGTTATAATCGTATTTAACAAGAATTACAAATTCAAGTATGAAAACATCTCAAATTCTGGAGTAAAATTTGAATTTTCCATTATTGAGGACCAATTATTTAAAAAAATTGGTAGAGCACAATACTTATCAATACTTACGGATGGCGACAAAAAAATTAGTATTCCTCAAATCATGCAAGAGACACTGTACTTTGATTTCAGGAATGAAATGAATTTTGAGAATGAACTGAAAAACCTAATTGACGAAATAAAAAACTAACTCATTTACATCACCCTGTACTTCAGACCAAACTGATTGTAGAGTCATTATATTTCTGATCAAACTTTACAAAAAAAAACGGCTTCTTGGTGGACTTTAAGGACTATCTTACTTTTACGCTACTCACATCAAGAGAATTCATAACAAACTCCTTACTACATAGATTTTCTACTAGCCCATAAGTTGTAACCCTGGAGAGAAAAACATTTTTCCCTGTTTTCGTATCACTTTGCAATTGAGCAATTTTGTTTTTTATCAATGACAAAGGGTCCATTGTAAAACTTCATTTCACACAGATTCATCACATTATCATCCCTATTAATAAGTAAGTCAACTTGTGCATGCGTATTAAACCAACTACTATTTGCCGAATAGATAGCATCAATTCGCAAGGCTTTATTCATTTTATTTACAGGGTTAAAGCATAAGGTATCAAAAGTAAATCGGGCCTAGGAAACAAATGATTGGGTTTTACTTATACGCTGCCAAGTACCAACTTTAGCCGTTTTGTTGTTCTCAATAAATTTCAAATAGAACTTCGAGTACTCGTCTGACAGTCGATATAAGCTTAGTTGCTTTTTGCTTTGAAAGTAAGAATATTCACTTATAAAACCCGACTCCATCAATTCCTCTAATTTTAAACTAAAATCTCCATCAGAAGAAATACCACGTTTCAAAATCAATTCGTTCCTTGTTATTTCTTTGTTAGATATGGCTAATGCTCTAACAGTCGTCATGTGCCGCTCGGAATTATCAAATAAAAAATCAGAATCTATTAAATCCAATTCATTACTTAAAGAGCCATTCCCATAAGCTTTGAATGCTAAAAGCTCAACTTCTCAGTTTCTCTAACAGCATAGAGTTACTGTACACTCTATTTTATTCTGTCTGAAAATCCGAGAAGTTGAGCCTTTTAAGAATTATCCGTTATTATTTATTGAACTACTAATACAAACGATAAATCAATATCTGTATCGCCATCGTTTACACCCGTAGTTGCTGTTTTAATATCTGGCTGATGTTGAAGACGAACTCTAAAAACTCCATTTTCCAACAATATGTTACTAGTCGTCCAGTTCGTTGATAGACCAATACTGTTTCCATTAACATCCAAGTCATTATAATTCAGAGGGTCGGAGAAATTGTCAAAATTCCCGTCACCTGTAGGGTTGGCGAAGGCATTATTTGAATAACTAAAATAGAACTGATGTTCATCTCCTTCTTCTTCAACTTCTTCGGTAATACTTTCAACATTAACTGAATCCAGAGCGTTTAATAAATCGAGTGTAAGGATATATGTTTTACTAGTATCCAATTTAATAGAATCTAATATAACAAGCTCTTGAATACCTGCTCCATCTGGATCTTTAGCCCTTGCCCTTACAATATCACTTCCATTACTAGCATTGGTGAAAGTTAAAACCACATCGGTAATAACCTCTACTTCGTTTTCTGGTTCAGGCAAGTCATCATCTGTTTTACATCCCGT
>JBLHRE010000053.1:0-10660 GCA_047625765.1 Flavobacteriales bacterium | reverse complement strand
CAAGACAATCTAATAAGCAATGCTATTTATGCTGCACCACAAATTTATCCAAACCTATCGTTCTATTATTTTGGATGAGCTGTAATAGATAAAACCCATTAGGCAAATTCGAAGTCCTCAGATTTATTGAGTTTCCGATGATACCTTCCACTTGCAACACATTTCTACCTGTAAGATCTGTAACCATTAAACTTGCATTATTTAACATTTCAGTAGTCCGAATTGTGGCTCGATTTGCCATAGGATTTGGTGAAATCGTTAGCTTCATATTCTGGAAGCTCTCTTTTATACCCAGCACTACTTCTTTACCCCAGACATTTCCATTCTTTTTGAAATATCCGATTCTCTCACCACGAGATATGGACCCATCGCCTCCTCTGATATAAAAAGACCACCAACTTGGACCAACTCCAAGAGTATAGTTGTTTTCATAATCGGCTAGTGGACCACCTGTATCATAAGTGCCCCAGCAATTTTCTAATTCGCAATAGAAAAGAGATAAATCAGGCTGAATTTTATAATTCCATAAGTTTATACCATCATAATTTTGATATGATAAGCTTCGTCTGTTTGCATCATATATTTCAAAGGGTAGTTTTTGAATAATCTTGTTTTTAGAATAACTTAATCGAACATTATCAGTAACAGAAGTATTGAAGTCTCTAGAATAAATAGTTCTCTCCGCCTGGTAAAGCACCGAATCGCTTCCATCCACTCTGCTTAATATTTCAAATTTTTCAAAATAATGATAGTTCTCTTGGAAATTCTGGAAATCATCATAGACATACTTTGAATATTGGATTTCATCCCCAATTTGATAATCATAAACATCTGCTTCGGTAATCTCATATAATCCTAAATCCAATTTGGAATGCCCCAATAAATAAACAAGATTTAATATCTCCGGGAACTGATCAATTTGAAAAAACTGTACAAGACCCAATTCCTTTCCTATAATGACTTCTGAGCCTTGTAATTCAGAATTCAATCTAAGTCCAGAGGAATCTGTATGAATCACTTCGTAATGGCGTAATTCATCCGTGTAATTCAACACGGTCCCTTCTTGTTCCTTTATATATTTCAAGTAGAATTTCTGAGTGGCATCTTTAAAAATCAAAGTACTATCAGTAGTATTTACATTAAAATCGAAATTCAGAGTATCTTTTAACAGCGTGATAAATGAATAGCGACCATTATTCCCATCCTTTACTTCTGCTCCTAGCCAAGTTGCTTTGTCTTGAATTATCGCCCAATCTTGACCCCAGAACTGACAAGTATCTGTGTTAAAATTAGAAAATGTATCTCGGACCGTTGAGAAATTATAGTATATAGAATCGGAATTTTGGAGCTTAACAGAATCAAAAGCTACACTAAAGGCTTTTACCGAATCGGTAAAAACAACATTAGAGCCTGATTTAAATAATTGGTAATCTTGCGCAAGTAAAGAGAAACTTAAAAGGCAAAGAATTGAGGAAAGGAGCTTTTTCATGGCAAATGGATTTTGATGCCGGAAGTTAAACATTTCTCAGAACAAAAAAATCCCGTCTCGGCTAAGCCAAAACGGGATTTTAAATATGTAAAAAGAAATAATTAAGCAGTAACGCCCAATACTTCAGCCATTTTCTTACCTAATTCTGCAGGAGAGTTTACAACGTGAATTCCACATTCTCTCATGATTTTCTTTTTTGCTTGTGCAGTATCTTCTTCACCACCAACAATAGCACCAGCATGACCCATTGTACGACCAGCAGGAGCAGTTTCTCCAGCAATAAATCCTACAACTGGTTTGGTCCCATTTTCTTTGATCCAACGAGCAGCTTGCGTTTCCAAATCACCACCAATTTCACCAATCATAATGATTCCATCCGTATCGTCATCTTCCATCAACAATTTAACAGCTTCTAAAGTAGAAGTTCCAATAATTGGATCTCCACCAATACCGATAGCTGTAGACTGACCTAAACCTGCTTTTGTAATTTGATCTACTGCTTCGTACGTCAATGTACCAGACTTAGAAACAATACCAATACGACCTGGAGTAAAGATAAAACCGGGCATAATACCAACCTTCGCTTCACCAGCTGTCATAACACCTGGGCAGTTAGGGCCAATTAATGTACAATCTTTGTCCGACAAATATTCTTTTACCATCACCATATCCTTTGTTGGGATACCTTCGGTAATACAAATAATCACTTTGATACCTGCCTCAGCAGACTCCATAATTGCATCAGCAGCAAAAGCTGGTGGAACAAAAATGATAGAAACATCAGCTGCAGCCTTAGCTACTGCTTCAGAAACTGTATTAAAAACAGGACGGTCTAAGTGAGTCTGACCACCTTTACCTGGAGTAACACCACCAACAACATTGGTTCCGTACTCGATCATTTGTCCTGCGTGGTAAGTACCTTCAGAACCTGTAAATCCTTGTACGATTACTTTTGAATCTTTATTTACTAAAACGCTCATATCAGCTTTTTTAATTTCATTTAAGGAGCGCAAAAGTATGGATTATTGTTAATTATTAATGCCTAATTATTAATTATTAATGATGAAAACTGGTATGATTTAATTTAAGAATTATGAATAGAGGGTTTAGAATTTAGATTTATTAAAACAATCCGAATCTTCTTCCCTAAACTTCCATCTCAAATGATTTCTGATTGATGAATAGTGAATTATCAAAACAACCTCTCCTAAACTACTCAACCATTAAACTCTCAAATCAAACTCAAACGATTTATGATTCCTGAATGTTGAACTTTGATTTTAGATTTAAAAAAACGCATGAATATGTCATCCTCCTAAACTACTCAAGCGCTAAACTCAAACACTCCCATTAAAAATTAATAATTAACCATTAATAATTCAGCGTAGCGTATTACTTTCGCAACATGATTCAAGATACTATTGTTGCATTGGCTACGGCCTCGGGAGTTGGCGCTATTGCTGTATTACGTTTGTCTGGTAACGATGCCATTGCTATTGCCGATGGTGTTTTTCACTCGATACATTCTGCCAAAAAACTGAAGGATCAGAAAACGCATACCATTCATTTGGGTACCATTAAGGATGGTGAGTCTGTTTTGGATGAAGTCTTGGTATCTCTTTTCAAAAACCCTCAATCGTACACAGGCGAGGATGTGGTGGAGTTTTCTTGCCACGGATCGCATTATATACAGAATCAATTATTGCAATTGTTATTGCGCAAAGGTGCGCGTTTGGCAAATCCTGGTGAATTTACTTTACGTGCTTTTATCAATGGTAAAATGGATTTGGCACAAGCCGAAGGTGTAGCAGACCTTATAGCATCCGACAGTGAAGCAGCACATAAAATGGCCATGCAGCAAATGCGTGGTGGCTATTCTTTGGAAATAGAAAAACTGCGCGAACAGCTCATGAATTTTGCTTCATTGATTGAACTGGAACTCGACTTTCCAGAAGAAGATGTAGAATTTGCCAATCGTGATGCTTTGGAAAAACTGCTTTCTGAAATTCGTGGAGTATTGAAAAAACTAGCGGATTCTTTTGCCTTAGGAAATGTCTTGAAAAATGGAATTCCTGTTGCTATTGTTGGAGCGCCTAATGCGGGTAAGTCTACCCTACTCAATGCCTTATTAAACGAAGACCGCGCTATTGTCTCTGAAATTGAAGGAACAACAAGAGATACCGTTGAAGATGAATTGAATATTGATGGTATCCCCTTCCGATTTATTGACACTGCAGGAATTAGAGAGACCGTTGACAATATCGAAAGCATTGGTATTAAAAAGGCCTTCGAGAAAATTGAACAAGCCTCTGTTGTTTTGTACTTGTTTGATGCTGCTAAAAAAACGGCAGCACAAGTTGAAGCTGAATTGGCTAAGCTGGATTTGCCAGAAGACAAAATGCTGATTACCATTGCCAACAAAGTAGATACCATTTCTACCGAAGCACGTGATGCTTTTAACAAGCTACCAAATGTTGTTTTACTTTCTGCCAAACAACAGGAAACAGAAGCCCTTAAAACCTTACTCCTTTCTTCTGTTAAAACAGGAGCGCTTTCTAACAACGAAATGATTGTCTCCAATTCGCGCCATTATGCTTCGTTACACCATGCGCTAGAAGCCATTATCAAAGTACAACAAGGACTAGACGGTGGTTTGACTGGCGAATTCCTTGCTATGGATATCCGTACTGCTTTAGACCATCTTGGAGAAATCACCGGGCAGATTACTTCTGATGATTTGTTGGGGAATATCTTTTCGAGGTTTTGTATTGGCAAATAAATTTGCAATTATTAATTATTAGTTATTAATGGAGGGCGTCATTGCGATGAATGAAACGAAGTGTCGTAAAGAAGCAATCTCTCGGATTTAAGAATTCCGATTAACGATCAGTCTTTAGACCTGTCGCTGGACTGGCAAGTTTGACAAAATTTTGAATTTCTCTTCGACTCCGCTCAGAGTGACATTCAAAAAAAACTTTGCACAAACTGTAAACTCAAACTCCTTTGTCTCCTCTAACACTCCAAACAGGTCTCGCTAACTGAGAAAAAAAAATCCGTCACGACAAAGCCGTGACGGATGTATTAGTACAATTTAAGTTATTCTCTAATTACACGCTTTTTGAGTAGTTCCATTATTGTAACTCAAGCTACAAGCATGGTCATTTCCATTTTGATCTTCAAAAGCAACATTCCATTGATGCTGGTAAGCGTGAATAGCATCACAGAAAACCTTCCCACTAGGCGCATTTACCACTCCATTTGGGGCAATATCAGGACTTGTTAAGGTAATCGAACCTGTGTTGGTGGGATTGTCAGTGTAATTATAAGCCGTCATAATTGGGGCAGTATCGTGATCCGAACGGTCATAATCTACGCAATTGGCCGGAACAGCATCATCCAGCCCATAGCTGATGACCCAGTCTCCGGACACCCACATTTGTGGTACCGTATAGGCAGGATCGTTCACCCATACATATCCTGCAATAGGTAGGGTAGTTCCTTGCTGCAATTCAATATCTATAACATGATTGACCGTACAGGAAGTCGTGGCCGAAGCGTCAGATGTACCAGAAACATTGATGCGCCACCTGCGGTCACCGTTATCGGTGTAATAACTCCAATCGGTTGCTGCACTCCAATCATAATTAGTAGAAGCAAATTGTGGGTTTATACCACCCTCTTTCAAGGTTTCCATTCCTGCTTCTTTATTACAAGAAGTAATAAGTAAGGCTAGAGCTAGCCCCAAACACATTTTTACTATTTTCATTGCTATTGGTTTTAATTTCCACGAAAGTAATAAATCAGAAATAGCTCGGAAATTTCTGTATTTCTCTCCGACTACATCAACAAATATCTCCTCGCGCAACCTTGTGTAACAATTCAAATTTTCAATTCAAGTCTCAAACACTAAATACACAAATCATATTTTCAGGTTAATTTCTGTCGGTTTTCACCAATAAAAATATCATTTCTGCTCTTTTTTGAATTTTCTGAGCCAAAAATCACTTTTTGCGATGATAGTTGCTTTCCATTTTGGCCCATAATTCCAAGTTTTGAATTTGTAAGCGTCTAAGATTTTTCATAAGCGTTATGCCCAAGCTAAAATTTCCGAATCGTAACAGTCAACCAATCAGAATAATGACATATAACTAGCTACAAAAGCCTCTAAAATTATGTCGTACTGGCTTGTCTATTTTCTTATTTTTTTTTTACTTGAGATGGCTAAGCAGAACTACTAATTCAATCGGTATTTATTAATTAATGTTTACAAACGATACTTTCTAACTCTTGTTAAAAAAGGGTATGGGATTACTCACCCCAGATCTAAGTGATTTTCGAGACACCAGAGGTACAAATGGTAGACCTAAACTACATACCAAACTAGAGATTAGCACCAGCAACATTAAAGAAAAAGATGTTGAACTGTTAGGTGCTGGCTGTAGGTCCCCAAATAACTGGCCAATAGAATTGGGATGATTTGGTGCAAACCTTAGGACTCCCTTGAAATGGCAAAAAAAACGTGCTGTAGAGCAGAGCTTGTCGATGATCTTCAGAAAAATGGAGAAGACTGCTGTCCAAAAATATCCCCTATTACTGCTGCTCCTTTACGGGAAAACGATAGTGGGTTTGTGGTTGATATTGGCGGTAATAATGACCAAAGAGTGCACACATGCTTTACCTATTAGGAAGTAGATATTGCTGTAGGAGTTTTGTCTGATTGATGGATGAAAACAGAGGTAATTCGGGTGTCGAAGATGAAGGATATGCTATCAATTTTGGTCCTTCAGAATTTTAACATGAAAAACTAAGCAAAATGTCGAAGTATTATTTTTTTACGGAACCCTCAAAACTTGATACTCAAATTCAAGGGAATTCATATGGAGCAGTAGATGCAGATAATTTTAGAGTAAGTAGCTTGTTTACATCTTCTGCAAAAGAATCACCCAAGGCAATTGCAATTACCGGAGGAAGTGTGTTAGTTCAACAAGTAAGTGGACCAACCAACATCAATCTGGTTAATATTATTTTGAAACCAACGTCACAACCCGACATCGACCTTCCGCCAATAGACTATATTATCTATAAAGGAATACTAAAAGAAAGCCTAGTAAATATAAGTAACGAACAAGTAGAAGATCGATCTAAAAACGACTTAACGCGTAAGATATGGCAAGCTTACGAAGCTAATGCAACCAAGTTTCAGTCCCCAATGTTAGCTCCAAAAGAACCAACAGGAGATGCCATTTTAGGATTAGGAATTAATGGCACTACTTATGAAACTAATGATCAAAAAGCAGATACGGATACTTTGGATAGTATTTTCCATAGTGCCAACCATTCTTGGTTTCAGATAGAATCAGGTGATTATATTGGAGATTTTGATGAAAGCCAATTCGGTATAATCATCGTGGTGGAAAAAATTGGTTATCAACCCACTTTTGCCTTGGCACGCGAAATGGAATCCCTATTAGCGGTTGCTCCACTACCCACTAGTCAGGTAGGTCCTGTAACTCCAATACCAACGCCAGCAGAATTATTAGAGTATAAAAATGCTAAAGAAAGTGTGTTGTCATTTATCGATCCCTTGGCATTTTTCTCTAGGTTGGCTAGCTATAAATTGTATTTAGAGTCAGATAAAGACACGGCCATTGCACTTGGTAATTTCCGTAGCCAAATACAGAATAATCACGCTGGCAATTCAAATAAAAATAACGACTCCTTAAACAACAATAGCAACGAGATTCAGGTAAGCATTGATGAAGATGACGACTTAAATACCAAAGACTATAACGATGATATTGCCTGGCCTATTCTCAACATCAAAGAATCGGAATTTGATGCTACAATAACAAGCAACAAATTGTTTGAGAGAGCATCTGTGGCTGAAGACACCTCCTCTACTTTAGCAACTGGAACAGATCGTTGCGTAACACCCATTCCTGTAAGAAAAGCTATCAACTTAAATGATGGTAATAATAATAATAACCTTGACTTCAATAGTCCAGTAAGGGGGTACACTTTAATCAAACGCTCATATTTATATTGTCTGTTCCCTATGCTCGTTATGCTTATACCCTTCAAAGGGAATAATTACACGAACCTTAAGACGCATAAAGATATCTACCCTGTAGGTGAAATGCTGCTGAAGAATACCCAACAAAGCAATAGTATAGCAGACTACACCCTAAGAGATTATACTGCCAGTCTGGAAATTGCTGTTGATAATAATATAGTGGAATTTATTACCACCCCTTATGCTTATCATATTGCACCAGATTATAGAGTGATAAAAGAAGATAGAAGAGTTGTTTCGGGTGTTCTAAATTCTGGCACTAAGGTTTATACAAGAGCAGAGCTTATCGGATTTTCCAGTGGGTATATTTTGCCTATGCCTTCTCCCTACATTGCAAGTGATTATTTGCAGGTAAACCGGATTCCCGCCCATAAAGGTATTGACATGGCTTCTCCTGTTGCTGCCAATACGGCAGGGCAACCCATTTATGCTGTAATTGGAGGTACAGTAAATAGAATTCTTAAATCGCCTGACTTGCTAAGCCAGGGTGGATCTGATATTAACGGTGGAGGCGTGAGAATAAGAATTTACAATGAGTATACCGGACTTTACTATAATTATTTCCATATGCAAGGAGGAAGTAATAATCATTTAAACTATGGTGATGTCGTACATCAAGGCGATCAACTAGGTACCGTTGGTAGGTCTGGTTATGGCGATTTAGTTAATACAGACGCACTAACGGGTCCACACCTTCATTTTGAGATATGGGATGGGATTGTGAATAATATCCCTAGTAAGATTAACCCGTATCGTGCTTTTCCGGAACTGGCTTTACTGCCTTCTACGAAACATAGAGATTCTTAAAATTTTACAAATGAAACAGGTTGCATTCATATTATTATTTTAATTTATAGAAGAATATTGCTGTTTTTCAGGAGATTACTTTAAGGATAAATTATGCAGAAGTCATAGAGACGATTGCAAAATGAAAACATTATAAGTCCTATTATATGTTATATCAGGGCATTTTAATCCTGCGCTTACGCCCTAATTAAAGTGTAAAGCAAATCTGTATTTGGAGTTGAATACACGACAATAATCAACAAAAGACTCAACATTTGAATACATGAGGGAATGAATTTGGCACCTCAGCCAAAAGTGTATCGCAATCTTTCAAAAGCATATTTCAGTTTTGAAATTCCGAATCACCAAAAAGAATTAAACGTAACATTGTATGATGCCTCTGGTAAAATAATAAAAGAATTGTTTGATGTTCCCCAGCACTTTTTTTAGCCCTAGCAAAAGAGGCATCAGGATCTTATTAGTCTGTATTGTTTCAAAATAAAAAACCAATAGGCCAGCGAATATTAATACGATAATAAAGCCCTACTCTCAAGCATTAAATTTTTACACGGCTAACAGCATTGCGAAGCCATAACATTTCAACCTGCAAAGGGTGAGAAGAACACAGAGCACTCACAATTGACACCTACCTCAATCAATTGATAATTAAAATAAAAGCCCCAAAATCTAAGATTTTGGGGCTTTTGTTTTTACTCTTCTAAATGCAAGAGGAATGCATATTCCAATGCGACTTCTTTGTAGCGCTGGAAACGTCCTGAAGCTCCTCCATGGCCGACATCCATATTGCAGTCCATCAGCAATAAGTTGTCATCGGTTTTGTTGGCGCGCAATTTGGCAATCCATTTTGCGGGCTCCCAATACTGCACTTGACTGTCCCAATATCCTGTGGTAATCAATAAATTTGGATAGTCTTTGGCCTCGATATTATCGTAAGGTGAATAGGACTTGATATAATCATAGTATTCTTTGACTTTAGGATTTCCCCATTCGTCAAATTCTCCTGTAGTAAGCGGAATACT
The DNA here is from genome assembly GCA_047625765.1 of Flavobacteriales bacterium. Taxonomy (GTDB): domain Bacteria; phylum Bacteroidota; class Bacteroidia; order Flavobacteriales; family JBLHRE01; genus JBLHRE01. Next base: position 1,272 of record JBLHRE010000053.1, on the reverse strand, counting down.
TTCATCCAACATCGTAGAAACCACATCTACAAAAGGAACGCCTGCAATTATACCGTTCCAAAGGTTTGGCTCCATATTTATAATGGCTCCCATTAACAGCCCCCCAGCAGATCCACCTTGCGCATACAAATGGCTTGGCTTGGTAAATTTCTGAGCCACCATATAGCGACCACAATCAATAAAATCGTAAAAGGTATTTTTCTTGTTCAATAACTTCCCGTCTTCATACCAAGAACGGCCCATTTCCTGTCCACCACGAATATGTGCAATGGCAAAGGCAAAACCTCTATCCAATAAACTCAAACGTACAGAAGAAAAGTAAGGATCCATACTTGCTCCGTAAGAGCCATAACCATACAGCAATACCGGTGCTTTTCCATTCTTTTCGAAACCTTTCTTGTACACTACAGAAATTGGAATTTGTGTTTTCCCATCTCTACTTGGAGCAAACAAACGTTCTGAAACATAGTTCTCTGAAGCAAAGTTTCCGCCCAATACTTCTTGTTGTTTCATTAGTTCCTTAGCCTTAGTATCCATATTGTAATCGTACACCGTACTTGGAGTCGTTAAAGAAGTATAATTGAATCTTAAGTCGGTGGTATTAAACTCTGGATTACCAAAGGTATACACAGAATAAGCAGGATCATTAAATGCAATATAATGTTCTCCGCTTCCATCCCATTTCTTAACCAAAATCTGTAGCAAGCCTGCCTTACGTTCAGATACTACCAAATGGTCTTTGAAAATATCTATACCCTCTAAAAGCACATCGCTTCTGTGTGGAATAAGTTCCTCCCAGTTTTCTTTGGTTGTAGCAGAAACGGGCGTCTTCATCAAACGGAAATTCTTAGCCTGGTCGTTAGAAACAATGTAAAAATGGTCTCCAAAATGATCTACACTATACTCGTGGTTGTTTTCTCTTGGGTTGATTACTTTCCATGCGCCATTTGGATCATCAGCATTTAAAAACTGATATTCGGTAGAAAGGGTTTGATAAGAGGCAATCATCAAATACTTACGCGATTTTGACTTGAATACGGAACAACCAAAAGTGTCATCCTTTTCTTCGTACACCAATTCGTCTTTAGATACATCTGTACCCAAGGTGTGTTTGTAAACACGATAAGACCTAAGCGTAATTGGGTCTTTTCTTGAATAGAATACCGTTTTGTTATCATTCGCCCAAGAAACTCCACCCGTTGTGCTTTCTATTTTATCAGCATACATCTCACCTGTTTTCAGATTTTTGAAATGCACAGTGTATTCACGTCT
>JBLHRE010000052.1:0-10941 GCA_047625765.1 Flavobacteriales bacterium | reverse complement strand
CTTGCGCAAGAATTCCTAGCAAAAGCATGGATGCTTCTAGACTCCATATTCAGAACAGAAATAACACGTCTTCCAGCATTAATTTAATCAATGCTATTGCGCAAAAAAAGAATACGCTCTTGAAGGGTTAAGTTCAAATATTAGGGCAAAACAGCACGAAAAAGACTCCCTTCAAACCACACATCCAAATCAGTCAGAAACGAAAACAGCCTGCAAAAGAAGTTTTGCAGGCTGTTATAATAAAATGCTTTTAATCTATAATCAAGCCTTTTTAACTAGGCTAAATGTTCATTTAAAACTAGCTTCTACTAACGATCATTTTTTTCGTAATCGAAGTCTGATTGTCAATTTTAATAGAATAGAAATAAACTCCAGGCTCTAAATCAGCAACATCCATAACCATTCTACTCATGCCTTGTAGCATTTTTGCTTCTTTCCTAACATTACCAAGCATATCATAGATAGAGACTAATGCATCACCAAAAGCACCTGCATTATAATCGAAAGTTACTGTGGTATTTGCTGGATTCGGATAAGGATCGTTCACAGCCCATACATTTTCTTCAATCCCTACAGCGGTTACAAGGTAATTTACAGTCATACTTACTGAGTCATCTTCATTATTCATGTCGTAAAACACATAACGCACCGTTGACGTTCCAGCATTCTTGTTCGACTCATAATCGCCAACAAAATCAGCTTTTTCTTCACCGGGGCCGATTCTTACGAAATCCGGTGATACGCTTACCGAAGGCACATAACAATTCTTCCAACAAAAATAATTAATAGTTCCTTCAATAATATCCTCTTCAATACGCTTTACTTTAACATCGAGAGAATCACCACTTACATTTTTCACCGTTGCATGTGTAGCAATAATAAATTCGTTCACATCACCATAAGGATGCGTCTCGCTATGCACAATACTTAAGCTTTGGGCAAAAGCACCTAAAGACAACAAACACAATAAGAAAAAAAGACCATAAACTTTCTTCATAATCAACACTTTAAGTTTGAATCTGCTAAGTTAGTATTCCTTCTCAATTTCCAACACTACTTAGCATAGTTTTAACAGCAAACTATTATGCGTTCATTTTAATTAATCCAAAGAATTGCTTCGTCAAATCAAATAGTTTATCGAAGTTTGAAAGCGAAAACAAAGTCAGCAATTCAAAATACTGGCTTTTGTTTGAATTTAGAAGAACATTAAACAACATTAACATGAAAAAAATATTACTATCTATTGGGCTTTTAGCAGGTGCATTTGGTATGGCCAACGCACAGACATTTGTTAGTACAGATCCAAGCAACAGAAATGCAGTATTAGAAGAATACACTGGATTTACATGTACATTCTGCCCAGACGGACATAGAAGAGCTAATGCATTTGCAGAAGCAAATCCTGATCGTGCCTTATTAATAAATATTCATGCAGGAGGCTACGCAAATCCAGGGAATTCAGGATTTGACCTTAGAACATCTTTTGGAGAAGCACTTGCCAACCAAACAAACTTAGCAGGCTACCCTGCTGGAACAATGAACCGTCAAGAATTTCAAGGCTTACAACAAAATGGAACCGGTACTGCAATGGGGCGTGCAAATTGGACTACTGCTGGAAGTCAAATTTTAGCTCTACCATCTCCATTAAATATTGCCGCTCAGGCAAGTTTGGACATTGAGACACGCACATTAACAGTAGACGTTGAAGCTTATTATACTGGTGATGCAGCTGAAGCAACAAACTTTATCAATGTTGCTTTGTTGCAAGATTACATTGTAGGACCACAAATAGATGCAGGTACCCAGGTACCAGACTATGAACACAACCATGTTTTAAGACACCTATTAACTGGACAATGGGGTGATGAAATCACTACCACAACTTCAGGTTCATTTGTTTCTAAGCAATATACTTACGTTCTTCCAAACACTATTGGATCTGAGCTTGTTAATATTTCAAATTTGGAAATTGCTGTCTTCATGACAGAAACTACACAAGAGATTATTACTGGTTCTGCTACTGATGTTGAATTGACCAATTTCCAATACCAAACGGATTTAGCTTCTGTCTCTTTAGAGGTACCATCTAGCACTTGTGTAAAGTCTATTAGTCCTGTACTTACAATTCAAAACAATGGAGCAAATACTATTACTACTGCGGAAATTGGATACGAAGTAAACTGGGAAGGCCAACAAACATACACTTGGAACGGGTCACTAGATCCTTTTTCAGAAGCTACCGTTGAACTTCCGGAAATTAATTTCACCAATATGTTTGCAACAAACCATGTCTCTGCTGTGGTTTTATCTGCAAATAACATTTACGACAATTATTGGGATAATAACTTTGCCTTCGCTGAATTCATTCCAGCATCAGCAATTTCAGTAGATCAGCTTATTGTTACTATGAATACAGATCAATACGGTGAAGAAACTTCTTGGGTAATTTCAGACGCTAACGGTGCACCAATCTCCTCTGGAGGTATTACTTCAGCATATGGAGCTAACACAACTTATATCGACACCGTAGACATCTCCCTTTTATCATGTTTTACGTTTGAAGTATTTGATGAGTTTGGGGACGGTATGTGCTGTGATTTTGGTAATGGTTCTTATACAGTTTCAGACTTGGCTGGTAATTTGTTGGTGTCAGGAGGTAGCTTTACACAATCTGAATCGTACAGCATGAAACATTCTAACGTTGGAATCGCTGATATTACAACAGTTAAATTAAATTTATATCCTAACCCTACAAACAATTCTTTCTCTCTTAACTTGGATGCATTTCTTGGTCAAGAAGCCGAAATACGTCTTTTCAATAGTCTGGGAAAAATGGTTGATTCTCAAACTGTTCAAGCAAACGGAATTCATACGGTTGATGTATCTAGTCTGAGTAATGGAATCTATTCTGTTCAAGTAAGCTCAGGATCTTTCAATTCAGTTTCTAAGGTTTCCGTTTTGAAATAAGCATTTAAACATTACTTTTAAGCCAGCTTTAACTTCTTGTTAGAGCTGGCTTTTTTATCTAATATTATTTTATGAGACTATTTATTACCGCAGCATTTCTTTCCCTTGGATCATTAATGACAATGGCTCAATCATTACCAGAAGTAACTGTAAAATCTATTGATGGAAACACCATTAATACTTCGACCATTTCGAACGATGGCAAGCCAATGATTGTTAGTTTTTGGGCTACTTGGTGCAAACCATGTGTGCGTGAATTAACAGCTATTGCAGATGTTTATGCAGATTGGCAAGAAGAAACAGGAGTGAAATTAATTGCAGTTTCTATAGACGATGCAAGAAATACGGCTAAGGTTCTACCATTTATTAGCGCTAAAGGGTGGGAGTACGAAATTCTGTTAGATGTAAATCAAGACTTTAAACGTGCTCTGAATGTAAATACCGTACCACATACATTTATTATTGATGGTAGCGGTAAGATTGTTTACCAGCATACTTCTTATGCACAAGGTGATGAGGATGACTTGTACGAAATGATTGAGAAATTAGCCTCAGGTGAAGAAATTGGACATTAAGAATATGCGTATTTTATTTCTACTGCTTGCTGGAGCTAGCCTATCGCTAAATGCCATTGCGCAAAACGAAGGTCATATAAGTGGTAACATTCAGGCTAATTTCCAACTGTACGAACCTGATTCATTAATTGGGGCTGTCGATGTTCCAGAAAAAATGCTCTTCAATGGTTTTGCAAATGTCAATTATGTAAAAGGAGATTTTAAAGCAGGTATTCGCTACGAATCGTATCAAAATGTAATGTTAGGCATCGATCCTAGATACAAAGGCGAAGGAATCACCTATAGATATGCTAGCTACACAGACAATGGTTTAGACATTACGGTAGGTAATTTTTATGAGCAATTTGGTAGTGGAATGATTTTCCGAAGCTATGAAGCTCCTGCATTAGGTTACGATAATATGATGGATGGTTTCAAAATTGGTTATAAAATAACCAATGGAATCTACATTAAAGGAATAATTGGCAGACAGCGTCTTTACTTTGAAAAAGGGGATGGGATTGTGCGTGGAATAGACGGTGAGTTTTCGTTAAACGAAGTAATTCCAGCCTTAGCTAACGCTAAAACGAAAATTATTTTAGGAGCAAGTGCAGTCAGTAAATATGAAGCTGACAATGACCCTATATACAACTACCCAGAGAACGTAATGTCAGGTGCTGGACGTATTCAGTTACAAAGAGGAGGTTTTATGCTTAACTCGGAATACATGTATAAAATCAATGATCCTTCTGCCGATAATAATGACATTTATAAACCTGGCCATGGTTTATTGGTGAATGCATCTTATGCTCAAAAAGGCTTTGGAGTTGTTCTTGGCGCGAAGCGCATAGACAATCTTAGTTTCAGATCTCAACGCGCTGCTGTCAATCAAGACGTAATGATCAACTACCTGCCAAGTTTATCAAAACAACATACCTACGCTTTAGCTGCGTTTTACCCCAATGCTACACAACCTACTGGTGAAATGGCGATCCAGGGAGAATTATTTTACAAGATTAAAAAGAAAACTATGCTTGGAGGTAAATACGGAACTAACCTAAGCTTGAACTTTTCAAAATCTTTAGATATTGATAGAATGCCATTAAATGATTCTACGACAGTTGATGAAAGTGGAACATTGGGATACACCTCAAGTTTCTTCACTTCAGGCAAAAGAGATTTTTATCAAGATTTTAACATTGAAATCAATCGTAAAATCAATAAAAAATTACGTATCATTGGTACGTATATGAATCTAGAATACAACAAGTTCTTGCAAGGAAAGAACGGCATGGTGCTCGCCAATATTTTCATATTGGAGGCCCAATATAAAATTAAATCAAAACGATCAATTCGCACAGAGTTACAATACATGAGCACCTCGAAAGATATGGGATCATGGTCTATGGCGTTAATTGAATACACTATGGCTCCTCATTGGTTCGTTGCTGTACAAGACCAATTCAATCATGGAAATACCAACAAAGACTTAAGAATTCATTACTACACCCTTTCTACTGGCTATACTAAAGGAGCACATAGAATCGCTGTGAATTACGGAAAACAAAGAGCCGGTATCTTCTGTGTAGGAGGCGTTTGTAGAGAAGTTCCTGCTTCGAAAGGTTTATCTGTAAGTATTACAAGTTCATTTTAATTATGAGAAAATATTTAAGCATAGCGTTATTCGCGGGAATTTTAATTACTTCATGCGATGTTATAGAGGGACCCTACAAGAAAGTTCTTACTGGCGGGGCTGCAGAATTTTGCGCTAATGATTCAATTGTAATCCGTAAAACTTTCTTGGAAGATTATACAGGTCAACGTTGTAACAATTGCCCGGAAGCCGCTGAAACTGCAGAAACTTTAAAAGCTATCTATGGTGATTGTTTAGTGGTAATGGCAATCCACACTAGTTTTTTCGCTAAACCTCAACCCCCTGAAATACCTGCCGATTATCGCACACCTATAGGTGATGCTTGGGATGCATTCTTTGACATCAGTATTATTGGCTTACCACAAGGCATGATCAACCGTGCAGGCTTTAACACCGAGCATGTACAGCCTATTGGCAGTTGGCCAACTTTAGTGAGTGAACAAATTGCATTACCTCCTGACGCTAAATTGGAATTAGAAGGAATATACAATAGCAGTTCTTTAAGCCTTTCGGTAGATGTAGGTACAGAATTTATTAGCAGCTATTCAGGAACCACTCAATTAGGTGTCTACCTTTTAGAAAGTGGTATTATTTCTCCTCAAAAATGGCAAAACCCAGATGGAGATGTTGTTATTATCGAAGATTATGAGCACAATCATATGCTTAGAGCCTCTTTTAACGGAGTTTGGGGAGACACTTTAAACACAACAGTAACAAGCCCTGGCTTGAGCTTCGACAATCATTATGAGATGATTGTAGACACCAGTATTTACAATCCAGAAAATCTATCCTTAGTGGCAATTTTATACGACTCATCGACTAAGGAAGTCTTACAAGCTGAAAGCGCACATATAGAATAATGAAAAAAATCCTATTTACTCTAGTAATACTAATCTCAGGCACGGCATTTAGCCCTGCTCAATCGTTTGATGGGGGATTATTCTTTGGAGCAAACACTTCTCAAGTTTTTGGCGATGACATGGCTGGCTTTAATAAACTTGGGATTTATACCGGTGCATTCGTAAGCTTACCCCTTTCTAGAAAAACATTTCTGCAATTGGAATTGACCTATATCGAAAAAGGGAGTAGCGAAAAGATCGAAGAAGACAATCCCACTTATAACCCATATGCTATTAAAACCAATTATTTAGAGGTTCCTATTCTGCTTGGATGGAAATCAGATCCATTTGCGCTAGAATTAGGTTTAAGCGCTTCTCTTTTGGTAAAAGGTGAGGATATGGATGGAGTAAATAGCTTTGACCCATCTGCACAGTTCTCGAAAACCAATTTTGGCTTTATTATGGGAGGGAGTTATTACATAAATAAAAACATAGCCATCGGTTGCCGATATTCTGGGTCTATTTTGGCATTTAGAAAATTAGAGCATAACGAACCTTCTACAATCAGGCGAGGAGGCCAATTCCATACAGGGGTTTCATTTACATTTAACTTTCATTTTAATGGCTAGAAAAAGAAAAATAATAGTAGCTATTACAGGTGCTAGCGGGTCTATTTACGCCCAACAATTATTGAAAAAATTGACGCTATTAAAGGATCAAATAGATACCATAGGAATAATAATGTCCGACAATGCGAAAATTGTTTGGGAAGAAGAATTACAGAACAAAGACTTTGAATCTTTTGCGTTCCCAATCTATTCTAAAAAAGATTTTTTCGCCCCCTTTGCATCAGGTTCAGCTCAATTCGATTCGATGATAGTTTGCCCTTGTTCAATGGGCACTTTAGCAAGAATTGCGCATGGAGTTTCAGATGATTTACTTACTCGATCTGCAGACGTAATTCTAAAAGAAAGAAGAAAGTTGGTACTTCTAACTAGAGAAACACCTTTAAGCTTAATACACATAAACAATATGAAAACTGTGACAGAAGCTGGTGGAATTATCATGCCTGCATCTCCAAGTTTTTATAGCAACCCAATAAGCTTTGAACAGCTAGCCGACACCGTTGTAAACCGCTGTATTGATATTATAGACTTAGATTCAGAATCGTATCGCTGGGGGAAAGATTAACTGATTATTAATAACTGTTCATAAATCTATATTTTAATTGATTAAGCTCCAATATTTTTTACTTAAATTCGTTTCGGATGAGTAAGAATAAACCCTATGTTAGAATTTTCAAAAGTCATTTTAAAAAAAGTCAGTTTCGATACGGACCTTTTTCGCAAGGAATTAATCAAATCTATTTCTTGGCTTAGCGTCACAGAATCGAAGCAACTTAAATCTTGGTGTTTAACTTATTTTGGAATAGGATACCACCAAACAATAATGGATGTATTTAATACCATTACCCCTTAAGGTTTAGAAATAAACTCAATGTTTCTTTTTAGGCCAGAAAATTTCGCCCTTTTTACTGCCGATTTCTGAAAAACTTCGGCAAATACCTCTTCCGTAATATCCAACCAATCTTCTTTGGTCATTTCTAATACTTTCGAGTTTGGTTGAAAGCCAGGCTCTTTCTGAGGCACAGAAAATTTGTTCCAAGGGCACACGTCTTGGCAGATATCACAACCAAACATCCAGTCTTCAAATTTCCCTTTCATTTCGTTGGGAATAGCATCTTTTAGTTCGATTGTAAAATAAGAAATACACTTACTACCATCAACTTGATAAGGAGCAGCAATTGCTTGAGTAGGACAAGCATCAATGCATTTGGTGCAAGTGCCACAATAATCATTTATGGGGCTGTCGTATTCCAATTCTAGATCTAGAATCAATTCTGCTATAAAGAAAAAAGAACCGCCATTTTTAGCGATTAAATTGGCATTCTTGCCAATCCATCCCAATCCAGATTTTTTTGCCCAAGCTTTATCTAATACCGGAGCAGAATCAACAAAAGCCCTTCCTGCAACCTCGCCAATTTCTTTATGGATAAACTGAGTAAGACTTTTTAATTTCCTTTTGATTACATGATGGTAGTCGTTACCATATGCATATTTACTAATCTTAGGTGCTTCCGAATTCTGAATAGTTTCGGGGTAATAGTTAAGCAAAAGAGAAATGACCGATTTCGCATCATCAACAAGCTTGGTAGGATCCAATCGCTTATCAAAATGGTTTTCCATATAAGACATGGTGCCGTGCATTCCTGCTGACAGCCATTTTTCGAGCCTCGGAGCCTCTTCTTCCAGAAAACCAGCCCTACTTACCCCTGCGCTAGTAAATCCTAACCTAAGGGCTTCTTTCTTAATTAAAGTTGTCCGCTCGCTTCGATTCATCCAAACAAGGTTGATTTATCCGCATTAGGTGTTCTTCCTAAATGTTTGTACGCCAAATCTGTCGCTTGCCGGCCTCGCTGAGTTCGCACCAAATATCCTTCTTGTATTAAGAACGGTTCATAGACCTCTTCTATAGTGCCAGCTTCATCACCTACAGCGGTCGCAATAGTACTTATTCCTACGGGGCCACCTTTGAATTTATCAATAATAGTAGCTAAAATCCTATTATCCATTTCATCCAAACCATGCTCATCAACATCCAAGGCATTCAATCCATATTTAGCAATTGCTAAATCAATGATTCCTGTTCCTTTTATTTGAGCAAAGTCTCGTACTCTTCTAAGTAATGCATTGGCAATACGAGGTGTCCCTCTACTTCTACCCGCAATTTCGTGTGTTGCCTTCTCTTCAATGGGCACATCCAAAATAGTTGACGATCTCTCAACAATGGTTGCTAGTAACTCTTTATTATAATAATGTAGCCTTGAATTAATTCCGAAACGGGCTCTAAGTGGAGATGTTAATAACCCAGAACGTGTTGTAGCGCCTATTAAAGTAAATGGATTTAAAGTAATTTGTACAGCTCTTGCATTAGGCCCAGACTCGATCATAATATCAATCTTAAAGTCTTCCATGGCAGAGTACAAATACTCCTCCACAATGGGACTTAAGCGATGAATTTCATCTATAAACAGCACATCTCGTTCTTCTAGGTTGGTTAACAAACCGGCTAAGTCTCCAGGCTTATCTAGAACTGGTCCAGAAGTTACTTTTAAATTTACGCCTAACTCATTGGCAATAATATTTGCCAGAGTGGTTTTACCCAAGCCCGGAGGGCCATGAAGCAAAACATGATCCAATGCTTCTTCCCTTCTATTTGCGGCTTCAACAAACACCAATAAATTATCGACTACTTTTTGCTGACCTGCAAAATCATCGAAACTCATGGGTCTAAGCTTACGCTCAAGATCTTTTTCCTCAGAACTCAATCCTTCTAAATTCGGATCTAGGTATTCGTTCATATCTTCAACTTTAATCATCACAAAATAACGAAATAAAAAAAGGAAGCAATTCTTTCGAATGCTTCCTTTTTACAAAAAATTAAAAGCGCGACTATTGTTTTAAAACCTTAGTCGTATATCTCGAATTCCCGTCAGACATTTGAATGGAATAAACTCCTGCAGGCAGACTACCTAAATCAATCTCTACAGCTTGATTTCGAATATAGGCACCTTTTTGTTGGTAAACCATTTCTCCCATTAAATTATAAACTTCCAATTGCCCTTTAGATGCTTGCTCGAATCGAACCTTTAATACTCCGGTTGTTGGGTTTGGATAGACATGGATAAGCTCTTTCTCTATTTCAGAAATACCAATCCCTTCTATTACAATCGTTGTTCCAAATGAGCAGAAATTAGCATCCATAACGATTAAGTTATACTGACCTGGACCAGGCACTTCTACAGATGATTCATCTGTTTCATTAGAAATGTTTTCATCCCAAAAGTATTTATATGGTTCAACTCCACCTTCAACATCAACATCAATAAAATACTCATAGGTATTCACATCAATTGTATCTATTTCTACATAAGCATCTACCAACAATTCTTCCGCTTCGTCCACAACCACTGGTAATGATGTTTGATTCCCTTCACTATCTGTTACAGTAACCGTATAAACACCTATAGTTAAGTTGCTTATCGATGCACCTGAACGTCCATTACTCCATGCATAGGTATATGAAGGAACTCCTCCAATTGCCTCAACAATAATTTGACCATTATCTTCTCCGTAACATGCCACATCATTTACCAATACTGGTAAAATTGCCAACTGATCTGGCTCAATAATTTCAACAGAGTCTAAGAAGATACAACCCTTTTTATCTGTTATTTCTACCCCATAAATACCCGCGGCTACTCCTGTAATAACGCTGTCGGTTATCCCATTATCCCATAAATAAGTATAAGGTGGTGTACCCCCATCAGCACTTACTGCTGCTTCTCCATTGGTACAACCAAAACAGGTTGTCATAATTGAAGATTTTGAAGTTGATAATGCAACAGGTTCGGTAACCGTAACTTCAGACACTAATGTACAACCCAAAGAATCTGTAATCAATACAGTATAAACTCCGGCAGAAAGATTAGAATCAATTGGTCCTTTGGTACCTGTATTAATCCAGTCTATAACATAAGGTGTTGCACCTCCAGTTACCTGCACTTCGGCTCTCCCATCGTTACCTCCAGGACAAGAAGTCTTCACCACATTTATTGGTAAAGATTTTAACCTAGGCGATTGAATAACTTCAAATGTAACTGACTGTCTACATCCATTAGCGTCTTCTACAATAACATAATTTATTCCCGCAATAAGATTAGAAACCAACGATCCAACATCTCCAGTATTCCAGTCATATGTATAAGGAGGTACGCCTCCTGTTGCAAGAACACTTGCATAACCAGTTGTGTCTCCATAGCAATACACAAATTCCAAGGAATCTAACTCAACCTCAAAAACAGGGG
>JBLHRE010000051.1:0-11021 GCA_047625765.1 Flavobacteriales bacterium | reverse complement strand
ACGGAACTTGTCCAAGTACCAGAACCACCAATCCCTGGGCTAGAACCCGAAAGAAAAACGGAATCACTACAAAGCGTGTGGTCTGGTCCCGCCTCAATAACAGGGGTATCAAAAAAGGAAATAGTTGCCAGATCTGAATTAGTACATCCATCAAGTGATTCTGTCCATGAGAAGGTAATCTTGTCATAAGAAGAAACAGTAACCATGGCATTGGCATCAGTTGAATCAGGAGTATAACTAGTCCCCGATACGGAAGCCGTCCATGCACCAGTTCCTATAGAAGGAAGTGCCTGAAGGGAATAAGATAAATCACAAATAGTATCATCTTCTCCTGCATAGGTGTTCGGAATGGGCTTAAAGATAACTAGGGTGGTATCAGAAGAGATACAGACTCCTAAATCAGTTGTCCACTCAAAAATAATGGAATCAGCTACCAGCACACAAGCCGTAGCATTCTCAGTACTCTCATTAGGCGAATAGGTGGCAGAAACAGGCGTATTGTCACCGAGTCTTCTTGCCGACCAAGTCCCCAAACCAGCCGTAGCATCGGCATTTAACGAAACGCAATTGCCACAAAGGGTATCACCTTCACCCGCCTCAGCCGAAGGCAAATCATGAGAGGTAATGGTAATGGTGTCTGCGTCCATGCATTCCTCATTAAATTCCTTCCAATAAAAATCAATGTTTCCATAGCCAAAAGCCGTAGCATCAATGTTAGGATTTGGACTGTTTTTATCTGGATCATAGATCACCAAGCCTCCCGAATTATCCTCCCAATAGCTATTGGACACAGAAGGGTTGGCAGAAAGTTGAAAAAAGAAACTACAGACATCCTGATCTCCTCCAGCAAAGGCAAATGGCTGTTTTTTAAATAGAATCGAAACGGTGTCCCTATCAATACATCCAAAACCATTGTTCTCTGTCCAGACAAAGAAGAAGAGTTGATTTTCCGTAGTTCGATTTATGGTAACAGCCGTAATGGCCTTGTTTGCATTTGTGAAATTGGCAGTTCCTCCTGAGAGAATGGACCATGTTCCTGATCCCGTAGTTGGGGTATCTGCCTGAAGGATATAAGTGTCTCCACAAAGGGAATCATTGAGCCCAGCATAGACGCTAGGCTGCTCCACAAAACGAATGGCGATGGTATCTGAACTGCTACAAGCATTATTACGCTCGTTCCAGATAAATTGATACAAACCATAGCCAGCACTACCAGCATCCACAGAAGGATTTGGAACCAAAGAATTAGGACTATAGGTAATAAGCCCACCCGAATTATCAGACCAATAGCCAGAACCAACCGAAGGAGAAGCCTGAAGTGTATAGCTCAGTTCACAAATAGCCGAATCATTTCCCGCATTAGCAATGGGTACTTCTGAAAAGAACAAGCGAAGGGTATCAGTATCAAAACAAGCACCATTGACTTCTCTCCAAAACAATTCATGCCAACCATAAGTACTTACCGTAATAACTGCTTTAGGATCGCTTGTATCTGAAAACACCAGCGCATTATTGGATGTCCAAAGGCCATTATTAGGCGCAGAACTCACGCTATAGCTGGCATTCAAGGAATAGGTATCCCCACAAATGGAATCATCCATTCCTGCATTGGCAAGAGGAGTTTCCACGAAAACTACAGAGGTGCTATCTTTAGTGATACAGACACCGAAATCTACCGACCAATAAAAGGATAAAGAATCATACACCTCAGAACAGGCTAGAGCATTTTCTGTCGTATCACTCGGTGAGAAATTAACAGGAGCCATAGTACCATTTAAGTACCTAGCAGACCATGTTCCTGTTCCGTTAGTAGGACTGGCATTTAATTGAAAACAAGAATCGCAGACTGCTCCAGAATCACCTGCTTCCGCAACAGGAACATCATAGAACGTAAAGATCACCGAGTCGTTGTCTGTACATCCTAGATTGTCTTTAGACCAGTAAAAAGTCAGCGGAACACCCGCAAGACTATTATCCACAACAACAAATGCACTTGGGTCGTGGATATCTGGACTATAGGTCACTAGGCTGCCCGTACTGTCTGACCAAGTTCCTTGATACGGGCTAATGATTCCATGCAATTGGGTATTCATACCACAGACATTTCCACCAAAGCCCGCATCAGCCATTGGCTGATTTATAAAGGATACTTCTATGGTATCGCTATTACTGCATTTATTTATTGTTTCTGTCCAGATAAACCGCACTGTTTGTTGGGCAGCACTACTAACAAGAACAGTATCCGAACTGCTGTTTGGATTGAAAAGGATGCCCACACCATTATGTTGCCAAGATCCTGAAGAACCCGAAATGGACGGCTGCGCAGTTAATTGGAAAGTCCCTGTGCAGGTTTCTCCACCGATACCTGCATTGGCAGTGGGATTGGACAGGTTATTAATTTGATACGTGAAGTCTTGAACGCAGGCATTGGCATCTGTCACGGTCAAAATATATGATCCAGAGATCAGGTTATACCTATTCTCCGCTGTTGGTCCGTCATCCCATTGAAACGTAAAAGGAGGGTGGGTACCTGTAATTAGTGGTTCAATAGACCCTATGCCATTATCGCAATTATCATTTGTGATAATTGGATCGTGGTAAATGGAAGAATTACTATTTGAAGGAACCATAATAGAATCAATGAAACAATTATTATGATATAAGTAATACATCCCAGAGCTTAAATTTGATAAGGTGTCAGGACCTCCGGTATATCCTTTTGTAATAATTGTATCTCCCCATTGATCGATCCATGTCATGGGATAAGGTGCTGGGCCTATAAATGTTAAAATTTCTATAATAATGGACCCGTCAGTAGAATTATCGCAAGCGGATGGATTTGTATTATATTGGTAACTCTTAAAGGTTTTGCTGAAAAAACTTACAAACCAATCAATAAGTGTATTACCACATAAATCATCAAAGCCATCAGCCGTTAGAATATATTGTGTGTCATATCTCAAGGGCGGTGAGATGGTTAGGTTATATAATTTAGAGTATTCCCTTGGGGTAACACATTGGGGTTTTGCTAAATTGGTAATGGTATGAAAAATGCCTCTGGTGTTATCATAAAATTGAAAGTCAGCGAGATCAACCGTACTACAGGCAACTTCTTCTGTCATTGTTAAGGGGATAACGGTAGTTCCGCAATCAGGACTATAATTGGGTGGTAATTGAGGCGTTGGTTCTTCATCATCAATGTTGGGCGGGGTGTTTGGGGTTACCTCAAGTGTGTATCCCGCATTTGAGCCACTAGTATTGGTAATTACTAATACGTATAATTGATTAATTGCAAAGTTGAGACAAGGACTGGCTAGACCTCCAATATTACCATTGGCACCCGTTGGGCCTGGATTTGTAGAGGCATTGCATTCAACTTGCATTGCTCCCGCATTGGCAAAGATACCATCACAACCAAAATTATCGACATTGAACACGGCCCAATCGTAATTAGCTGTTAGGTCTGCCGGTGTAATTGTAAAACAAGCTCCTCCAAGAAATGGTGCAAATCCAAACCATAGACTATTGGTTTCTGCAGTAGCTCCGAGGCAGGTTCCTGTAGGAATTTCCCCAGGATAAGCACCTTCTCCAAACTGACCATTCGGAACTACAAACGTATAGCTTCCACTAGATAAGTCACAAATCATTCTTGCACCAAAGCAATCTTGCTCTGTGGCTGTAGCTTGTGCGTAACAGGTGTTGCTGAGTTGTGCAAAGCTTAAAAATAAGGCTAAAAAGAAATATATGGCTGGGGAAGTCTGGGTTTTCATCAAAAAAATATTGGTTTAAAGCTACTTAAAAGAAATCATATTTAACGGCAGGTTGGTTGTTATTTAAAATTGGCCTTATTATTTTCTTGCCATCAACTCCAAGGGTATCAAGAAATTATAAAGTGCTTTGTTTAACGGAGTAGGGAAATGGTGCTGCTTGCCCAATGTTACCACCATTCCATTTAAATGTATTAATTCTGAGGGTGCCCCCAGTTTTAATATCTCTAGCCAAAGAGGGTTTTGAGTGTTTGGGGAAACCTTCTGTAAACGGACTCCAATTTTTTGAGACAAGTCGTGTATTTCGTTCAGCAAGGCAATCAGTTGCAAACGGTTTTCAATCCCAATAGTATCAAGTCGGATTTTGGTAGATCTTCTATTTTATCGAAGGCTGAGGTATTTTGAACGTGGAGGTCTCCGGTGTAACTAGAGACTTTTAAGCCCTCTAATTGCATTGATATACAATCAGTATCTCTCGCAAGCAGATGTGTCTTACATCCAGTATTAATAAGCAGAGTGGCAAAGTGGCAGCCAAACATCCAGCTCCTAATATAGGAATGGTATTGGTGTAATGTTAGGAATGTTCTAAAAGCAAAAAGGTCTCTATTGGCTAAAACCAATAGAGACCTTTTAATATGAATAGAGATTCGATTTATTTACGAACCTTCTCGTCCGTTTTTTTCAAAGTATCAACCATAACTGGAGTTGCAATACATACAGAAGAATAAGTACCTACAATGATACCTACCATCAATGCAAACATGAACCCTCTAATTACATCGCCTCCAAATATGAAGATTATAAGTAATACAAAGAAAGTAGTTAAAGAGGTGTTTATAGTTCTACTTAAAGTAGTGTTCAATGCTCTATTTACTACTGTGGTTACATCTTCTTTCTTACGCGAACCTAGCATCTCACGAATACGGTCAAATACAACCACGGTATCGTTAATCGAATAACCAATAACGGTTAAGATGGCTGCAATAAACGCTTGATCTATTTCTAATGAGAATGGTAAGATTCCGTTAAAGATCGAGAATACAGACAATACAATCATAACATCATGGAATACTGCAACTACAGCACCCAAAGAGTATTGCCATTTGCGGAAACGCAATAGGATGTAAAGGAAAATAACAATTAATGAGAATAAGATAGACCAGAAAGCTGCTTGCTTTATATCATCAGCAATGGTTGGTCCAACCATAGTAGAAGACATAAGTCCTGCTACCTTAGTTTCATTTTCATTAAAGAAACCATTCTTATCAATGTCATTAGCAAACAAAGCTGCAAGACCGTTGTACAAAGCATCGTTTACAATAGCGTCTGTTTCTACTCCAGACTCTTCTACCATAAAGTTGGTGGTAATACGAACTTGGTTGTCTTTACCAAATGTCTTCACTTCAATACCAACATCTTGTCCTTCTGCAACAAATGTTTTGGCCAAAGACTTACGAACTTCAGTAGTATTAACCGTTTGGTCGAAACGTACTTGGAAAGAACGTCCTCCAGTAAAATCAACACCTTGGTTTAATCCTTTAGTAGACAAAGAGAAAATACCACCGGCAATAATTATTCCAGAGATTACGTAATACATTTTACGTTTGTTCAAGAACCCAATCTTGAATTTAGTAAAAGCACCTTTGGTTACAGCTGTTGAGAATGTGATGTTTTTCTTCTTCGCTAATTGAGCAGCAAAAACCAATCTTGTAATAAAGATTGCTGCAAAAAGAGAAGTTAAAATACCAATAATCAAAGTAGTTGCGAAACCTCTAATTGGACCTGTACCAAAAACATAAAGAATAATACCTGTTAAAAGGGTGGTGACGTTTGCATCGATAATAGATGAATATGCATTTTTGTAACCATCAGAGATAGCTAATTGTAAACCTTTACCAGCACTTAGCTCTTCACGAATACGTTCGTATATAAGAACGTTGGCATCTACCGCCATACCAATGGTTAAAACAATACCGGCAATACCTGGTAAAGTAAGAACAGCACCTACAGACGAAAGAACACCAAAGATGAAGAACATGTTAATTAACAAGGCAAGGTTAGAGGCTAAACCAGCTTTTCCGTAGTAGAAAATCATGTATAACAACACCACCAATAAAGCCATCATAAACGATAAGAAACCAGCATCAACAGCTTCTTGACCCAATGAAGGACCAACAATTTCTGCTTGAATAATACGAGCAGGAGCAGGCAATTTACCCGCTTTAAGAACATTCGCTAAATCTTGAGCTTCTATAACAGAGAAGCTACCAGAGATTTGAGAGCTACCGTTTGGAATTGGACCATTTACGTTAGGTGCAGAGTATACAGAGTTATCTAGAACAACAGCAATAGATCTAGTATTTTGAGGATCAGCAGAAGCTTCTGTGGTCATCTTTTTCCAGATTTTAGCACCTTCAGCATTCATTTTCATGCCTATTGAAGCACGACCAAATTCATCAAATTCTTGATTTGCATCGGTTACTTTATCACCACCTAATTGAGCAACATCTTCTCTGTTAGATTTAATAGCACACAGTTGCAAGTAACGACCATCCTGTCCTGTAGTTTGCGCAGTCCATAGAAACTTTACAAACTTCATGTTAGAAGGTAATAAGTTTAAGATTTGTGGTTTTTTAAGGTATTGGTTAACTAAGGCAGTATCCTTAATCTCAACAAAACCAACAAAAGGACCTTCGCCAGGTGTATAACCACCCTGTGCATTTTGAACCAAGTTTGGAATCAAAATATCGTAAAGTGGGTTAAATGCGTTTAATGCATTTAGGCTATCAGTTGCCGCAGAATCTGCAGAAGTAGAGTCGCCATCAACATTTTCAATATCCAAGTCGTTAATGCTTAATTCGTCAGAAGCATCTTTTTTAGTTGCAACTGGTTTTTCCACCAAGTCGCGCAAACGTAAGTTTGCAGCTTCTAAGAAACCAATAACCTCACGGTTATCATAGGTATGCCAGAATTCTAATTGAGCAGTACTTTGTAATAGTTTTTTAACACGCTCAGCATCCTTAACTCCTGGTAATTCAACCAAAATACGTCCAGAAGCTCCTAAACGCTGGATGTTTGGTTGTGCAACACCAAATTTGTCGATTCGAGCACGTAAAACACTAAAAGCTCTATCAATAGCACCATCTGCCTCTTCTCTTACAACAAGCATTACAGCAGCATCGTTGGCATCTATAGAGATACGATCGCGCAATTCACGCGTACCAAAAATAGTTGGAGAATTTAAAGCAACTGGACTTGCAGAGATTGCATTCTCCTTAGCGAATTCTTGCTCAAATAAATCCAAGAAATTTTCTTGAGAATCTCTTTGTCTGGCAGAAGCAGAAGCTAATGCTTTGTTAAATACAGGCTCTTTGGATTTGTTGGACAAAGAACGAATAATGTCTTGAACCGAAACTTCAAGAATAACGTTCATACCACCTTTAAGGTCAAGACCAAGGTTTAATTCACGGTTCTTACATTCGCTAAACGTGTAATCACGAACACCAATGTCATAAACACCTTCTCCAGAAATGGAGTCTAAAAAGTACTGTTCTTTAGTGGCATCACCATTGGCATAAATGCGCGCATCTTCTTCTACACTTTTTGCTACCCATGTAAATGAAAGTTGGTATAAGCATACTAAACCAAATACAATTGCGAATAATTTGATCGCTCCTTTGTTTTGCATCGAATCTATTGTTTGGATAAGTTTTTCCTAAATTTTGAACGGGCAAATATAGCCTTTCATCTGACAAATCCCAATGAATATTACAGTTTAGCAGGGTGATAGAAAATTAGAGCAGGAGCCTTTTAATTTTAAAATGGAATTTACCTTCACAAATATTTATAATTGATAATAGAGAAATGTAAAAACTTAAGGTCAAAAATAGAAACATACAGTTAACAATTTGTACTGTTACCCATTGTTGTACTTTTGTTTATTCTTATTAATTATATTATGATTCGGACGCTACTGTTTGCCCTTCTATATACCTATACGATTACTATAAATGCGCAAGATGCTTTTATAAGGTCTTCGGGTATTTTAGTATCAATGCAGAATAAAACACTGGAAAATCCTTGGGCTGGTGGAGCAAATAGCCCGCAATTTTCATCGATCGATTTAAATTATGATGGCTTAAACGATATTCTGGCATTTGATAGAATTGGAGATAGAAAGCTTCCTTTTATTAATACGGGCAGTGGATATATATATGCGCCTCAATACATAAAAGTATTTCCAGCTATAGAAGATTGGATGTTGCTAAGAGATTTTAATGGTGATGGGTTGCAGGATATTTTTTCTAGTACTACAGCAGGGATCGCATTGTATAAAAACACAGGAAATGCAACAGTGGGTTTACAATTCGAATATTACTTAAACGGGCCTCGCTTATTATCTAACTATGGTAGTGGTAGTGAATTTAACCTATATGTGAGCCGTGTTGATATTCCAGCGATTGTAGATATAGACGATGATGGTGATTTGGATATATTCACATTTGCCTTAGCAGGCACAACCATAGAGTTTCATAAAAATGTATCACAAGAAACATATGGACATTCTGACAGTATAAAATATGAATTAGTAGATGATTGCTGGGGGAAGTTTAAAGAAGATTTCTTAACAAATAATGTGCTTTTAGAGGCTTGTCCAGAGCGTATTATTATTGAAGGTGAAACTCCAAAACATTCAGGATCTACCTTAGCAGTTTTAGATTTAGATGGCAATGGATTAAAAGATATTCTTTTAGGTGATGTGTCATTTAATACCGTTGTAGCAGCTTACAATCAGGGTACTAAAGTACAAGCAAAAATGACAACTAAAGACACTTTATTTCCAGGTTATAATGTGTCGGTACAAATGCCCATATTTCCAGGTATGTACCATATTGATGTGGATTTTGATGACAAGATAGATATGCTAGTTGCACCAGCCACGAACAGTGGTGGGTTGAATATGGATAATGTATGGTTTTACAAAAATACGGGTAGTAACGAAAGTCCTAATTACAATTTGCAGCAAAAGGATTTCTTAACCGAAGGTATGATTGAAGTGGGTGATGTGGCCATTCCGGAGTTGGTAGATTTAACGGGAGATAATTTATTAGACCTAGTAGTGGGTTCTTATGGCGTTTACGATGGCTTTGGCAATTATGATGCGCAAATAGTATTTTATAAAAATATAGGCTCTGCAAGTATTCCAGAGTTCGAATGGCTTACAAACGACCTTGCCAATTTTACCGGCAATAACGTACTCCCCGCGCAACATCCAAGCTTTGCAGATTTAGACAATGATGGAGACTTAGATATGATTGTTGGAGATAGGGATGGAAACATCCATTATTATAAAAATGAAGGAACAAGTACTTCTCCCAATTTTCAAATAAATAAACCCGTTTTAGACGGAATTGACGTAGGTAATTTTGCGGCCCCAGAATTAGTCGATTTAGATAGAGATGGTAAAATTGACTTGCTGATTGGAGAGCGTGTGGGTAACATCAATTATTATAGAAATATTGGCACCAAAGAGAGTTTTGCATTTGAATTGGTGACAGATACTTTAGGTGGTGTTTCTGTGCAAGACCCAGTGTATTTAGAAGGATTAAGCGATCCTAAAGTGATAGAAATTGATGGCATTTACGAATTATGGGTAGGAAGTTCTACGGGGTATATACATCGTTTTAATACGATAGAAGGGAATTTGGATGGGCAATTTCAAAAACAATCAGAAGATGTGCTTCAAAATTACGATGGTACCAAAGCCAACATGGCTCTAGCCGATATCAATAATGATGGCTGGCTGGATGTGTTTAGAGGGAACATGACTGGCGGAATACATTATTTTAAAGGTGTAGATCCAGATAATATAGGTTTGTTTGAAAGGCCAAAATCTAGTTTGCAGGTGTATCCAAATCCAGTACAAAATTTATTTCATGTATCCTTTAGTGGGAGAGGAGATGTACTGGTTTACGATATTATGGGAATGCCTGTTTACCGTAAATCAAATGTATTTGGTAAGGTGAGCATCTCTTCTAAAGCTTGGAAACCTGGAGTCTACTTCGTTCGTTTGGAGCAAAAAGAAGGGTATTCTGTTACTAAGGTTGTAAAATAGAATAGCGTAAATTGCGATCATATTAACCCAATATTCCATAAAATGTTGCGAACCATTCTGATAGTATTTGCTTTCTGTTTTCATTTACAAGCATTAGCACAAAATTCCTGTAGCACTCCCTTTCAACTTGATTCAATTTTTCAATGGTATTCTCAACCAAACTCTTTTGATTTTTCAAACTCAGAGCAAAGTGGAATTGCTAAAGCTACATGCTGGAGTAATGTAAAGAAAGAGTTTTGGTTTGAAATGAATCCTATGTACTCGGATTTGGCGTTTGCAGTAAATGGTAAAAATACGGGTTTTGGAACTTTGGAAAGTGTAAGTATTGCTATTTACGAATCGACTGGCTGTACTGACTTGGTAGAAATTCAATGCTCCAATATTTTATTTAGAGGACACCTAACAATGGTGGTTTCGGGCTTAGATCCTATTAAAAAATACCTGATTAGGGTTTCGTCATTAGAAGGTACTTTTGGGGTTTTTGTTGATAATTATGTTTCCGGTAATTATCCCGGTCAAGATATTACCAGCGCATTGCGCTTAGAAGATTTTTTTCCTAAAACATTTCTTGAAATAACAGGTGCTGGATATGATAACCGTGAAACTGAAGGTACATGCATGAGAGCGAGTTCTCCAACTGGGCCAATTGAAGCTAATACTGCTTGGTTTACTTGGATAGCAGATGGTGATGGTACTTTGGCCTTTGATATTGAACCGCTGTTGACATCAGACGATTTAGATTTTGTGGTCTACGAATTACCCAACTATTCCATCCATGATATTAAAGGTGATAATGCAATAAGATGTATGGCTAGCGGAGGAGGGGAATGTGTCGGGCCAACGGGCTTAAATTTCACTTCTACAGATCTGCAAGAGCTTCTTGATTGTTTTCAAGGAGATGACAACTATCTTAGATATTTAGATTTGGAAGATGGGAAGCAATATGGATTAATTGTAAATAATTACCTGAACACAGGGAATAGTAGTTTTAAGATTTCATTTTCAGGGAGTGCAAAATTTAAAAAGGAATATCCATTTAAGGTTAACCTGGCAGGTTCTTTATGTGTCAATCAAGAAATGATTGCAACTGTAGAGCCAGATTCAAATGTTCAGACTTATATATGGGATATGGGTGAAAA
>JBLHRE010000050.1:0-11099 GCA_047625765.1 Flavobacteriales bacterium | reverse complement strand
CAGAGAAGATCAAACAGGAATGTACCGAGTTAATTTCAAGAAAATGCAAAAAGCGATGGATGCATTAAGCGAGAAAATTTTGGTACTTCAAGGGAATGGAGATATAGAAGGTGTTCAGCAATTGATGAATGATATGGGAATGATTGGAGAGGATTTGCAAAAAGATTTGAATCGATTAGAGCAAGCTGGAATTCCAGTAGATATTGTATTCGAACAAGGAGTAGAGGTGCTAGGTTTGAAATAAATTCCTTTATTGTTTTACCAACATAAAAATGGCATCTAGCTTACGCTAGGTGCCATTTTGTTATTAGCACGTTTCTATGGCGGACATAAAGGTATCAATCAATCGAATTTTGACTGAAGAGTTTTGTTATTCTATTTGGTTCAATATCCTTTAGAATGGAGTCTTTGTCTTACTGAGTCGGTCAAAGGACTGATAGACTAAGAACTTTATAGGGTTACAACAATGGCTATATTTAATACCGGTTTAGGTGCCTAATCCAAAGGTTTATGATTATTAGTAATGACCGCCAAATTTTTAAATTTGGCTTTTAGAATTGAAAAATTAAAAACAAAACATAAAAATTCGGCTCTGTGTTAATCCTAAAAGTTAGTGTCTCTTTAAACGCTACGTTTCATGCACCAAACCGTTAAACACATTCCTCAAAACAAACTTATGTATAGGCGACAGTTTGGTTATTGCTCCTTCAAACGATTTGCTTTCTTATTTCTGGCAGGATGGAAGTAATGATACTAGTGTTTCCGAGTACACTGATATTACCTTGGATGTCGGACAGTTTGGCCTAACTTATTTGTGGACTGATAAGAGATTCTATTGAGGTGTTATGGTCTTACTGTAAATGCGAATTGTTTATCGCCAATGCATTTACTCCTAATGGTGATGGAGTAAACGAAAAGTTTGGTCCCACTTCTACCTGTCAATTTTTAGAGTATCACTTTATGATATTTGATAGATGGGGACAAATGGTTTTTGAGTCTTTCGACCAACTCCAATGGTGGAATGGAGCGATTGGTAGAGAAGCTCCAAAAGAAGATGTGTACGCTTGGGAATTGTATTGGACCTATCCCAACCAAGAAGCCCACCATAAAGCGGGAAGGGTGTCTTTGATTAGGTAGAATGCCAGCATTCTGATTTAGCTGAAAATGACTAAATTCGATGCTTAACCATTCAAACCCTCTTTATGCAATTTCCCTTTCCTATTATTTCCAATTTTTATAGGTGCTCCATTGCTCTGGTAATTGGCCTTGTATTTTCTAACATTCTTAGTTATGGCCAAGAGGTTTTAAATGGAGATTTCGAATGTCATAATCATGGATGCCAATATAATATGCCGAATGCAGAGTTTAATGCAGGAATGCCATATGTTACAGCATTTGGTTTGAATAGCGAAGTTGACATTCAAGAAAGAGGATGTCGATTTGGAGATCCAGCCAATGGCAATTGGTTTATCTCAGTGGCCAAAGGATCTCCAAGTATTAATGACGAAGTTTCTATGGAACTTTCTACGTTATTAATTGCAGGAACTGAATACAAATTGACTTATTACGATAAATGCTTGGTCGAGCGAATTCCTGATTATTTGGAAATTGGTGTGTCGAATAATGAAACCGATTTTGGGATTCAAATTTTTGAATCCTTACCAGTAAAAGGCGCATGGACCAAAAGGGAGATTACCTTTAATTCACCAATCAACGCACTTTATATTACCGCACGTAACAAAACTTCTGGAAATTTTGGTGCATGGACTTTTATAGATAATTTTTTCATTGAACAGTGTGATCTTGAGATTGACCTTGGTAATGATATTAGTATTTGTGATGGAGCGAGTATGGAGTTGGTTGCAGAACAAATTCCGGAGGTGAATTATATATGGCAGGATGGCAGTACAGGAAGATTTTTTGAAGCAACAAGTTCTGGAATTTATTGGGTGGAATTAAGTAAAAATTGTTGTGTGTTTAGGGATTCTATTGAAATCACCTTAGGAAATGATATTAATTTGAATTTAGGAGAGGATAAGGATCTGTGTATAAGTGAAACCATACGTTTAAATCCAAAAATAATATCGGGTGTTTCCTACTTGTGGCAAGATGGTACAACTACCAATTATTACGATGCGGATGAATCTGGCTTATATTGGCTTGAAATTAGGCTAAACGACTGTGTCAATAGAGATACGATAGTTTTAAATTTTCATGTACCACCCATTGTTAAACTTGGTGAGGATACAGCAATTTGCAATAATCCAACATTTGAGTTATTTGATTCTGATCCCGACTTTGATAATTTGTGGAGTAATGGCACCAGTGGAAATAGTATTTCAGTTTCTGCAACAGGATGGTATTGGTTAGAAATGACGTCAATTTGTGGAACATTTAGAGATTCAATATATGTTACCGTTGATGAGCCATTGTACCCTATTCCTTTATTTCCATATTATGAGTTGTGTAAAGGAGATTCAATTTCACTTTTATCAGGATTAGAACAATTGGTTTTTTGGAATCAGCAAGATAGTTTAGATACTTTTCAAGTGAAGACAGCTGGTAAGTATTATTATTCACTAGAAAATTTGTGTGGATTAGTTTCAGATACCACCTTTATAGAGGTGTTTGATGGATTGCCTAATTTCACATTAAGTAATGACACCATTTTATGTAAGGAGTCCATATTAACCATTTCACCATCCGATCAATCGATTAATTATGTTTGGCAAGACGGAATATCTAATCAGGCTTATCAAGCATCATCAACTGGTTGGTATTGGGCAGAATCGGAGAATATCTGTGGCAAGTATAGAGATAGTATTTATGTGCTCTTCGAAGAGCCTTATGTTCCTAAACCATTGTTTTCCAATTATAGTATTTGCAAAGGCGATTCTGTAGCATTGTATTCAAGTCTAGATCAAATTGTTTTTTGGAATAACACAGATAGTTTAGATACACTATGGGTAAAAGAAGCAGGGAAATATTATTACTCCATTGAAAACACTTGTGGAGTTGTTTCAGACACAACAATAGTGGATGTGGTTGATGGACTTCCTGTTTTTTTGCTGAACTCGGATACCATACTTTGTACAGGCACAAATTTGAATTTAAAAGCTAGTGATCCGCTTTTAATTTATGAATGGCAAGATGGGAGTGTGGATTCAGAATTAAAGGTAACGAATACTGGTTGGTATTGGGCAGAGTCTACCAATCTATGTGGAACCTATAGAGATAGCGTACATGTGCTTTTCGAGACCCCTTTAACATATTTGGGCTTAGGGAATGATACCACATTATGCGATGGTAAATCTATATGGTTACAGGGACTTAAAGATCTAGATCATTTTTGGAACAATGGAAGTATTAAGGATTCTGTATTGGTTGATTCTTCGGGGGTATATTGGATAGAAGCTGAAAATACCTGCGGAACCTTGAGAGATAGTATTGCGGTAACATTTATTGATTCTATTGTGCCGTTTAATCTAGGAAACGATACGGTACTCTGTGCTGGAGATTCGGTAATATTATCTGTCAATGGAAAACACCCTAACTTAATCTGGAACACCAGCGCATTCGGAACTAGCATCATCGTGAAACAAACAGGCTGGTATTGGGCAGAATCAAGCAATTTATGTGGAATTTTTAGGGATAGTATTTATGTAGCATTTGATTCGGTATTGGTACCTCTCAACCTTGGAAATGATACTACCCTGTGTAGTGGTGATTCAATCTGGTTATTTGGTGGTCTTGGAGTAAATCACATTTGGAATGACGGAAGCTCTTTGGATTCTGTATTCATAGATTCTTCGGGAATCTATTGGGTAGAACAAAGCAATACTTGTGGTATACTTAGAGATAGTATTACAGTGGTATTTGTCGATTCTATTGTACCGTTTAATCTAGGAAACGATACGGTAATTTGTGAAGGCGATTCTGTTACATTATCAGTAGTAGGTATCCATAACAATGTACTGTGGAGTACAGGTGAAACTGATACAAGCATTGCAGTAAATAATACTGGAAGGTATTGGGTACAATCAAGCAATGCCTGTGGAGTAGTAGAAGATTCTATTTACATAAAGGTCGATACCAATTTGATAGGATTGGATTTAGGAAATGATACCATTTTATGTTTAGGCGATAGCCTAATCTTAACAATACCTGCAAAAGATGCCTTGTGGATTTGGTCTACAGGCAGTATCGATTCGAGTATTTATATTGGCCAAAAGGATACAATCATAAGTATTCAGATGTTTAATACTTGTGACACCGTAAGCGATACCATTAATATTCAATTCCAAGGTAGTTTGCCAGTCTTTAATCTTCCTTCAGACACCTTGATTTGTGAAATAGATAGTTTTACATTGAATTATACCTATCCTGGAGCTACAAACCTATGGTCGGATGGAGGTACAGATGCAACAATGACCATTGATACCACAGGATTGTATTGGTTAAGCATGAGCAACGAATGTGGTACGATTGGAGATAGCATGAATGTTATAGAACTAATGCCTTTAAGTTTAATTGATCTTGGTTATGATACCACTGTTTGTGAATACACAGATATTACCTTTGATGTTGGGCAATTTGGCGTTTCATATCTCTGGAACGACAGCAGCACTGATAGTTTTATTGTAGCAAACGATTATGGTATTTATTGGGTCGAAGCCAGTAATCAGTGTGGATTAATCAGAGATTCAATTGAAATAATTTGGTCTTATTGTGGGTGCGAATTGTTTATGCCCAATGCATTTACTCCTAATGGAGATGGAAGAAACGAAACGTACAAACCTTCTATAAACTGTATTGTTTCTGATTATCGTTTTACAATCTTCGATAGATGGGGTAAAATGATTTTCGAAACCACAAATCAAAACCAAGGATGGGATGACTCTATAGGAGGAATGGAACCTAAAGAAGATACGTATGCCTATGAGTTGTATTGGACCTATCCAAACCAAGAACCAATGTATAAAAAGGGGAGGGTTAGCTTGATTTGGTAATCAATACCCATATTTATCTCCCCAGCAGTGTTTCAAGTATTTGCGAAGCGCATTTTCTCTTTCGTTATTTCCAGGCTCAAAGAACTTGGTTCCTTTAATAGCATCAGGCAAAAACTCTTGGGCAACAAAATTATGGGTACCGTCATGGCTGTATTGGTAATTCTTGCCATAATCCAACTCTTTCATCAATTTGGTTGGGGCATTTCTTAAAGCCAATGGAACAGGCAAAACACCGTTCTGTTTCACCAATTGTTGGGCTTTATTGATAGCCATATAAGAAGCATTACTTTTAGATGAAGCAGCCAAATAGGTCACACATTGTGAAAGAATAATCCTACTCTCTGGAAACCCAATAGTACTTACAGCCTGAAAACAATTATTAGCTAATATCAATGCTGTTGGATTTGCATTGCCAATATCCTCGGAGGCAAGAATAATCAAACGTCTGGCAATAAATTTTAAATCTTCGCCACCTTCTAGCATTACGGCTAAATAGTATAAGGCTGCATTAGGATCGCTGCCTCTTATCGATTTAATAAAAGCAGAAGTAATATCGTAATGTTGCTCTCCTGTTTTGTCGTATTGCACCAGGTTTCTGGTTACATGTTGTTGTACCAAGTCATTGGTTATCTCAATAACATCCTGTTTTCCTTGGGCATTAACTACCAATTCCAAACTATTCAAAAGTTTCCTACCATCACCACCAGAAATTTTTAAAAGAGCTTCAGTTTCCTTTAAATCGACATTTTTTGATTTCAGAAAAACATCATGTTTTAAAGCATGGTGTAACATATTTTCTAAATCAACTCTTCCCAATTGTTCTAAAATGTATACTTGGCAACGCGACAAAAGGGCAGAGATAACTTCAAATGAAGGGTTTTCTGTAGTAGCACCAACCAAAGTTACAATGCCTCGCTCTACAGCATTCAGCAAAGAATCTTGTTGCGATTTACTGAACCGATGAATTTCATCGATAAATAAAATGGGGTTTTTTACACCGAACAATCCTTGCTTCTCAGATTTTTCTATGACTTCTCGAATATCTTTAACGCCCGAATTTATAGCACTTAAGGCGTAAAAAGGGCGGTCTAATTGTTCCGATATTATTTGTCCCAGCGTAGTTTTACCAACACCAGGAGGTCCCCAGAAAATAAGCGATGGCAAAGTACCTTGCTCAATACTATTTCTTAAGGCAGTACCTTCTCCAACAATATGTTTTTGTCCGAAATAATGCTCTAAATTGGAAGGACGCATTCTTTCTGCTAAGGGAGCCTGTGACATAATAAGGTTAATCTTCTAAGTTAAATTCAATAGGAAATTTACTCCTACAGGGTTTAGGAATCTTGTTTTTTGTAGTAGGAACAAATTTTGGTAGGCTTTGGATTAAATTAAGAGCTTCATTATTAAGCATTGTAGCAATGCCTTGCTCTAATTTCACATCTGTCACATTGCCATACTGATTGGCAACATCAGAAATAATTACTGCGTCCTGCAATCCAATTTTTTTAGCACTTAAAGGGTAATCCATATCCGATTGAATATAATCTAGAATGGTTTGGTTAGAACATGCTACCTGAGCATCAGTATTGATTAATGCTGCGCAGCTTTTCAAGAAGGGGGGTGTTTCTGAATTATCTATTGTTTCGATTACCTCTGCTACAAACGAATTTGTAACTTTAGACGAACAAGAAGCTAGCAATAAAACCAAAATAATTAAGCAATTCCAGTGTTTAGGCATAGGGTTTGTTTTAGCCCAAAGGTAAAAGAATCCCAACAAAATTATGACAGATAAGGAACATAAGCGTATCAATTTTCAACTTTGGTATCCCGTAGTATTTGTTGCTTTGTTATGGGTGATAAAATGGTTGGAATACAAAATGGGAGTAGATATGGCCGATCTTGGTATTTATCCAAGAAAAATTGAAGGACTTAAAGGGGTAATCTTAGGTCCCTTAATTCATGGAGATATACCACATCTGGTTAATAATTCCATTCCGCTGTTAATAATGGGAGTGATGTTATTTTATTTCTATAAAAAGTCGGCCTTTCAAGTTTGGATAACGGCCTATTTGTTTACAGGCTTGCTGGTGTGGTTTTTTGCAAGACCATCTTATCATATAGGGGCTAGTGGATTGCTTTATGCGATAACCAGCTTTATTTTTTGCAGCGGATTGCTTAGAAGGAACAAACAACTTATTGCGACATCCTTGGTTGTTGCTTTTCTTTATGGAGGTATGATTTGGGGAGTATTACCCATTAAGGAAGGTGTTTCTTGGGAATCTCATTTATTGGGTGGTTTTGTTGGCTTGGCTTTGGCGTGGGTGTTTAGAAATTTGGGGCCTCAAAGAAAATATTACAAATGGGAAGTAGAAGAAGATGATTTAGAAGGAGTAGAACCCTACTGGGAAATAAAAAAAGAGGTTACAGATATTACATCGAATTCAGAACCGTACAAAGTATTATATCATTACAAAGCAACAATTAAAACAGAAGATGGAAAAGGATTGGAAAAATAAATTATCAGAAGAGGAGTATAGAGTATTAAGACAAAAAGGCACCGAACGTCCTTTTACGGGTAAGTTCGATAAGCATTATGAATCGGGCATTTATCAATGCAAAGGATGTGGAGAAGAGCTTTTTGATTCTGAAACTAAATTTGATGCAGGTTGTGGTTGGCCAAGTTTTTACGATTCGAAAAACGACAAAGTTGCAACACATCGCGATGTAAGTCAAGGAATGATTAGAACCGAAATAGTTTGTGCCAATTGTGGCGGACATCTAGGGCATATTTTTCCAGATGGCCCAGCACCAACAGGCGATCGTTATTGTGTGAATTCTGTTTCACTAGATTTTAAAGAAAAGAAAGACTAGTAATAACAGTCTTTTGCAACTCTGTAGGTGTTGGCATGAGCCTCTATAATGTCTTTTATTTTAGGCGAATATCCACCTCCCATAGCTGCAATAATGGGGATATTTAACTTTGCAGTAGTTTCAAATACCATTCGGTCTCTTTCTTTGCAACCAGCAATGCTTAGCGAAATTTTACCCAGTTTATCGGTCTCTAAAATGTCTACGCCAGATTGGTAACAGATAAATTGAGGCTTAAATGATTCAATTACTTTAGAAAGATTCTGTTCCAGTGTATCAAGATATTCTTGATCATTGGTGTGGTCATCAAGTGGGATATCCAAATCGGATTGTTCTTTTCTTAATGGAAAGTTATTTTTCCCATGCATGCTGAAAGTAAAAACCTTTGGTTCATTTTTGAAAATGTCAGCAGTTCCATTTCCTTGATGTACATCTAAATCTAATTGTAAAGCCCTGCTGATATTAGGTTTACTTAAGGCATAATACCCAGCAATAGCTAAATCATTTAGCAAACAAAACCCTTCTCCTTTTTCTCGGCCAGCATGATGTGTGCCTCCGGCAATATTCATTGCTACACCATCTGTAAAAGCATAATCTACACAGCGTATACTTCCTTCAACAAGTGTTCTTTCTCTATCTATAAGTTCTTGACTAAGAGGGAAACCCGTCTTTCTAATCTCCTTGGGGTCTAAACTTAAAGTTTTCAGTTTTTGCCAGTACGCTAATGTATGTGCCTGTAATAAGAATTCTTCATCACAAAGTTGGGGTTCAAAAAAATCACTTTTTTCTGCAATACCTTCTAAGCTCAATTGCTGAGGTAGTAGATCGTATTTGGCCATCGGAAATCGATGATTGCTTGGCAAGGGATGGATGTAGCGGGACGAATTAGCAATTTTGAACATGCTACAAATTAACCAAAATAACATAGGAATATTGACTAATTTCAGCAGCTTTTTTACGGGTATACCACCCTATGAAAATAAAAGGAAATCAATGGATAGCTCAGTCATTAGATGACAGAGAAACCGTTCCCGAATTTGTTGATGATCTGGCAAATAGGGGATATGCCATTCTGGATGATTTTATCAGTCCAGCAGAAGTGCTTCAATTAAAATTAGAACTACTTCGAAGGTTAGATCTAGGTGAGTTTAAGCGTGCTGGAATTGGCACGCATAACGATTATAAAATTGATGCTTCTGTTAGAGGCGATCAGATTTGTTGGTTGAATGAGGAGAATCCAGCAGCAGCAGTTTTGCCTTTTACCGAGGCTATTCATACATTAATTAAACTGCTAAATAGATATTGTTACTTGGGTCTTTCAGATTTCGAGTCGCATTTTGCTGTCTATCCTCCAGAGACATTTTACGAAAGACATTTGGATCAATTTCAGAGCAATTCTAATCGAGCGATCTCTTTGGTACTCTACTTAAACGAAGATTGGAAAGAAGAAGATGGAGGGCATTTAAAATTGTTTGTCTCCGAAGAAGAAGAAAGAGAAGTCGATCCACTTGCAGGAAGGTTGGTTATTTTTAAAAGTGCTGAACTGGAACATCAAGTTTGTAAAACTCACGCAACACGATATAGTATAACGGGTTGGCTTCTGCATACACCTAAGGATCTGAGTTTCCTTTTGTAAAGCTTTTGTTTGCCCCATCCTATTTTCTTTTCTTTGGCACCAGATAAAAATATTGAAATGCAAGAAGTATTTAAATTCCCACCCTTATTTACCAACGATGCTACAGTGTTGGCAGTCTTACTAGGATTGCTAGCTATTATTTTTGTTACAGCATCGAGTAGTAAGTCCCATTACAAGGCTTTTTACAAGTACATACCAATGTTATTGTTGTGCTATTTCTTGCCTTCAATTTTCAATTCATTGGGTATCATTGCTCCAGAATGGATTGACGTAGATTCTTTAACTAGTTTCTTAAAAGACAAAGGATTGATTGTTCCTGAAGGAATGTCTAGAAAGGAGTGGTTGGCATTTTTGAACACCAATAGTATTGGTATAGATGAGGTGTCTCAATTCAAACAAAAATCTTCGCTGTATTTTGTTGCTTCTCGATACATGCTGCCTGCTTCTTTGGTGTTACTTACATTAAGCATCGATCTTAAAGCAATTATAAATCTTGGGCCTAAAGCTATTATTATGTTCTTGGCAGGGACTGTTGGAATCGTTATTGGAGGACCTTTAGCCATTCTTACAATATCTTATATCAATCCAGATTTAGTAGGAGGTTCTGGTCCAGATGCAGTGTGGAGAGGCTTGTCTACAGTGGCAGGATCGTGGATTGGAGGCGGGGCAAATCAAACCGCAATGAAAGAGGTGTTTGGAGCTTCGGATAAATTATTCAGTGCAATGATTACTGTAGACGTAATTGTCGCAAATATTTGGATGGCCTTTTTGCTTTACGGTGCTGGTAAGTCTAAATTGATTGACAAAAAATTAAAAGCAGACTCTACAGCAATTGATGCTTTGAAGCATAAGATGGAGGATTTTCAAAAGCAAAACTCCAAAACACCAACGCTAACGGACTTAATGGTAATTGTTGGTATTGGTCTAGGTGTGACAGGGTTCGCACATTTGGTAGCCGATATAGTAGCTCCATGGATGCAAGAAAACGCACCTCATCTATCTAAATTTAGTTTAACAAGTGGTTTTTTCTGGATCATAGTTGTTGCAACTACTGGGGGCTTAGCCCTGTCGTTTACAAAATTAAGAAAGTACGAAGGTGTAGGTGCTTCTAGAGTTGGTAGTGCCTTCTTGTATGTTTTAGTTGCAACAATTGGGATGAAAATGGATATTACTGCAATTTTTGAAAATCTAGGATTGTTCTTTATTGGAATCGTTTGGATGTTGATTCATGTAATTGTTTTGTTGGGGGTTGCCAAATTAATTAAAGCACCATTTTTCTTTGTTGCTGTAGGTAGTCAAGCAAACGTTGGAGGAGCAGCTTCTGCACCTGTAGTGGCTTCAGCTTTTCATCCAGCTTTAGCACCTGTAGGAGTATTGCTTGCGGTGTTAGGATATGCTTTAGGTACTTATGCAGCTTGGTTTTGTACCATACTTATGCAAATGGCTTCTTAGATAAACTGGAAATTAATCAAAATCGGAGGTTTCATATTGTTGGGAATATTGGCATATCCATTCCAGGATAAATTAATACATGCTTGTAATCCTTTGTATTCTAGATTACTTTAATTGTTGAGGGCATTATTTAC
>JBLHRE010000049.1:0-11353 GCA_047625765.1 Flavobacteriales bacterium | reverse complement strand
TAGTTTTATTGTAATTAGTGGGTTAATTTAGTTTAAAGTTGTTCAAAACTAACAATATAGATCTAACCTACGCACAAAATCAACAATTCCTACCCAAACAAATGCTTGAACACCTCTTCTACTTTCCCCACTTGGATAACTTTGATTCCGAATTTCGCCCCTTGTAATTTGTTATGGCGCGATATGAAAATACTGTCGAAACCTAATTTTTCAGCTTCGGAAATGCGCTGCTCAATTCTCGGTACCGGTCTTATTTCACCTGCCAAGCCTACCTCAGCGGCAAAGCACGCTTTATCGTCTACCGGAATATCTTCTGAAGAGGAAAGCACCGCAACAACTACTGCTAAATCGGTGGCCGGATCGTCTACTTTTAATCCTCCTGTAATGTTTAAGAATACATCTTTGGCTCCCAACCTAAAACCACATCGCTTTTCCAAAACAGCCAAAAGCATTCCTAATCTTCGTAAGTCAAACCCTGTCGAACTTCTTTGTGGCGTTCCATACACTGCAGAACTCACTAAAGACTGAATCTCTATCAACATGGGTCGCATTCCTTCCATAGTTGTTGCAATAGCAACACCACTCAGATTTTCATCTTTTTTAGAAATCAGTACTTCAGAAGGGTTTGTTACTTCGCGCAAGCCTTCGCTGCGCATTTCGTAAATCCCCAATTCTGATGTAGAACCAAACCTATTT
The DNA here is from genome assembly GCA_047625765.1 of Flavobacteriales bacterium. GTDB lineage: Bacteria > Bacteroidota > Bacteroidia > Flavobacteriales > JBLHRE01 > JBLHRE01. The sequence continues at coordinate 10,657 of JBLHRE010000049.1, read as the reverse complement.
TTGATGGTACGTAACAAGCGGTACATGTGGTTTCTATCGCCTTCGAACTGCAGCACAGTGTCTACCATATGCTCCAACACCTTTGGCCCTGCCAATTGTCCATCCTTGGTAATATGTCCTATTAAAATAACAGGAATACCACTTTCTTTTGCAAAGCGCAAAAGCTCTGCAGTACATTCTTTTATCTGGGAAATGGTGCCAGGCGTTGCATCCAACAAATCCGAATGCAAGGTTTGTATAGAGTCAATTATCAACACATTGGGTTGCAATTGCTCTATCTGAACAAATATATTTTTGGTAAGGGTTTCGTTTAAAATGTAACAGGCCGATTCTTTTGCACCTAAACGTTCGGCACGCATTCTGATCTGCTTTTCGCTTTCCTCTCCAGAAACATAAAGTGTTTTTAATCCCTTAATTTCTAATGCTATCTGTAGCATCAAAGTGGACTTTCCAATTCCTGGCTCACCCCCCAAAAGTGTCATTGAACCCGGAACCAATCCTCCTCCAAGCACACGATCTAGCTCTCCGTTTCCGGTACTCCATCTTTGTTCTTCATCCAAAGGAATATCGCCAACAATAATGGGTTTGCGTGTTCTTTGTTGGCTCGTAGAGCTGGAATTATTCCACAGCTTTGCATCAGTTCCTTTTTGAACAACTTCTTCAACAAGGGTGTTCCACTCGTTACACGAATTGCATTGGCCCATCCATTTTGGTTGTTGTGCGCCACAATTCTGACAAAAAAAACTGGTTTTGGTTTTAGCCATTATTCTGCATTTTAGCAATGGTTGCTGTAGTCGAAAAGCCTTGTGTTAATTCTATGGTTTCTACAGTACCTCCGTTTTTAGTAACCATATCATATCCCACAATATCTTTTGTAGCATAGTCATTTCCTTTTACCAATACATTTGGAACTAAGGATGTTATCAAATCTAAAGGAGTTTCTTCATCGAAAAGTACCACTGCATCCACAAAAGAGAGTGCAGCCAATAGTTTTGCACGGGCCATCTCAGGATTTATTGGTCGGCTAGGACCTTTTAAACGACTTACCGAAGCGTCTGTATTGATGCCAAGAATTAGTTTAGAACCTAAAGCAGCGGCCTTGGCCAAATACTCTACATGTCCCAAATGAAGGATATCGAAACAGCCGTTGCTAAAAACGACTTTTTGCCCTTCATTTTTCCACTCTTGTACTAAAATTGATGCTTGACTTCTGGTGCGAATCTTAGATTCCAGTATTTGCAATGGCTTCATTTCTTGCTTTTTTTCTACGTGCTAAATATAGCAATAGTACAGCAAGACCACCGGTAACTAAGATCATTAATGTTTGGGCTGCATGCACCATAGTTGCATAGGCTAAACCAACTCCCGATTCTTTGGGGATGCCCAAGGTTACCATTCCTAAAACTATAGCATAATGGTAAGATCCTATTCCGCCTTGTGCAGGCACAACCATTCCCAATCCGCCTGCTACCATCAGAATAATGCCATCGGCCATGGTTAAATGCGAAGTTTCTGGAAGTGCATAAATACAAACAAAGGTCATGCTAAAATACATTACCCAAATAAATACAGTATGCAACCAAAACGACCATTTGCGTTCCATTGTAGAAATGGATTGAAATCCTTCTTTCAATCCTATCAAGAAACCTAACACCTTACCGTACAACGGAAGTTTTTTAAATAGGTTTCTTAGTAAAAACAAGCCCAAAAGTCCAAGCACTCCAACTCCAAGGATATAAAATTTTACATTTGAAGATTCTCCACCTTCTGCACCTAAGGCCTCTTCGAAAAACAAGGAGATTTTATCGAACTGTAGTATAAAAGCAGAGCTCACCAAGCCAAGAAGAATAATCATATCAATGGCTCGCTCTAAAAGTATTGTCCCAAATAATTTATTTACCGGAATGTCTTCTACCTGATTTAAGGAAGTACATCTAGTGATTTCGCCAATTCTGGGAATAGCCAAATTTGCTAAATAACCTAGGCTAACCGCAGATACACAGTTTACTTTAGAAGATTTATATCCTAAAGAATTGATTAAAATCACCCAGCGCACTCCACGGCTAATAAATGCCGCAAACCCCATTAGTATAGAAATTACCACATAAAAATAATCAGCTTCTTTTAAAGAGGTTGACATTTCCTCTAAATCAACTCCCCTAAATGCTAAGTATAACAACAAAAGACCAACCGCAAGGAAGGCCATATATTTAATCGAATTGATGATTTTCTTTTTCAAAGGATTAGTTCAAAGAATTATTGGTCTCGTTCGGGAAAATTACGGAAGGATTAAATTCCTTCGCCTCTTCGAATTCTAATTGTGCGTATGAGATAATAATTACGATGTCGCCTTTTTGCACTTTTCGTGCTGCAGGTCCATTCATGCAAATTTCTCCAGACCCACGAATTCCCTTAATAATATAGGTTTCTAAACGCTCGCCATTGTTAACATTAACAATATGAACCTTCTCTCCTTCTATCATATTAGCAGCATCCAAAAGATCTTCATCGATGGTAATGCTCCCAACATAATCTAGGTCTGCACCAGTAATTTTTACACGGTGGATTTTGGATTTTAATACTTCAATTTGCATCGTGCAAAATTAATTAAAATATAGATAGATTGTCTAATAGTCTTACTTCTTCGCAATAAACAACAACGCATAACTGCACATGCTTGGCATCCTCCCAATTACTTACTGGCTCTAAACTCTCAGCATCACAAAATACTGCATATTCCACTTCAAATCCAGCATTGGAATTTATTCTATTTATTAGCTCTTGAGACAATGCTTCTGGAGTGAATTCTTTCCAATAATTTTTGACCCAATGCAATGCCTGGTATATGCAATCGGCCATGTTACGCCTCTCAACACTCAATCGGGTATTTCTAGAACTCATAGCAAGTCCGCTTTCTTCACGAATAATTGGGCTTGCAATTATTTCCACTTTATGTTGATCTAGCTCCACCATTCGTTTAATTACAGCTACCTGCTGAAAATCCTTATCACCAAATATTGCAATATTAGGCTCAACCAAATCAAACAAACGAGAAACAACGGTAGCAACTCCATCAAAATGTCCTGGCCTAAATTCACCTTCCATTACTTTATCCAAAACACCTAAATCATATTTTTGACTTATAGGTCCATAAGGATAAATCTCATCAACACTTGGGACAAAAACAAAATCACACCTAACACTCTCTAATTTCTGAAGATCATCCGCTATCGTTCTAGGATATTTCTTCAAATCATTGGAGTTGTTAAACTGCGTAGGATTAACAAAAATGCTGCATACAACAATGTCTGCCTTCTCTCTAGCCATATAAACTAAAGCCAAATGACCGTTGTGCAAAGCCCCCATAGTTGGCACCAACGCTACGGACTTTCCACCTACGGCAAGTGTAGATAAAGCCTTTTTTAATTCTGTTTTACTGGAAAATACCTTCATTGCGGATTTCAAAATGCGAGCAAAACTAAGGCATTCACTTTAAAGTCTTAGCAATTTTTCGTATTTTTGCGTTCTGAATTTTTTTGAAAAAAGGCATTGCAGTTATGGAAAAGAAAAGAATCCTTTACGTTTCGCATCAAATCAACCCTTACTTTACAGGTTCAACTATTGCAGAAGTTTCTAGAAAACTTCCTCAATATATGAACGAAAACGGTAAAGAGGTGCGAATTTTCACCCCTAGATTTGGTTGTGTAAACGAAAGAAGACATCAACTTCACGAGGTTATCCGTTTGTCGGGAATGAACCTTATCATCAACGACATGGACCAGCCGCTTATCATCAAGGTTGCTTCTATTCCACAGGCAAGAATGCAAGTATACTTCATTGACAATGAAGAATACTTTAAAAGAAAATTTGTTTTCGCTGACGGAAAAAACAAATTCTATAAAGACAATGACGAAAGAGCTTTGTTTTTCTGTAGAGGTGTTTTAGAAACAGTAAAAAAATTAGGTTGGGCTCCTGACGTAATTCACTGTCATGGATGGATGGCTAGTTTCCTGCCATTATACTTGAAACATTTCTATGCTGATGATCCTATTTTCGCAAATAGCAAAGTAGTATTATCTGTCTATGATGATGCATTTGACGGTGTTCTTAATGCTAAAATGGCAGATAAAATGAAAATGGACGGTATTCCTGAAGAAGAAGCTGCTCTATTTGCAAAACCAAGCCACAATACAATCATCCAAAATGGTGTTAACTATGCCGATGCAGTAATGCAAGGGTCTGAAGAATTACCTCAAGAAACAATTGATTTACTTTCTGGGCACAGCAACTCTATTATTGGATATAAAGAAGGAACAGAATTAGCAGAGGCTTGCAACGCTGTTTACGAGGAGCTAATTGAAGAGACTACAGTAGCTTAAATAACAAACTTGACACATTCGTATTAATGCGAAAAAATAATTCATTGAAACTGCGACTTTTGGCTATGCTGGGAGTTGCAGTCTTTTTTTTAGGATGTAAAGACGAAAAAGGAATTTTAGGACTAGACGTACAGCCTGGCTCTGACAAACCTTTAGTTACCACTACAGACACCCTCCATCTTAAATCTTACATCAGAGTTGAAGACTCTCTTCGTTCTGATGAAACCTTATTGAATCTTGTTGGTGCTAAAAACGATGTCGCTTTTGGGAAGACTGTTGCTGGGTTTTACACCCAGGTTTTACTTTCTGGCGCGAACATTGATTTTGGAAACAATCCAATTATCGATTCTGTAGTGTTTGGAATGCAGTATGAAAAAATATATGGCGACAGCAATGCGGTTCAGACTTTTGAGCTCTATGAACTAAGCCAAGATTTAGATAAAAGCGAAATATATTACACCAACTTTAAAGCAGCTTTAACTCCAGCATTGCTTGGATCTACTACTACTACTTTAGCAAAAAAAGACAGCATCTATATTCAGGAAGTTGGCTACGGAGGCCATGTACGTATTCCGCTAGACAACAGCTTTGGACAAAAATTACTTGACGCTGCCGACACCAATCTAACAGAGAATGCACAATTCTTAGAGCTATTAAAAGGTTTCTTTATTACCGTTTCCGATAGCAACATAGCTTCGGGCCAAGGCGCAATTGCTACTTATGATATGCTTAAACCGTCTTCTGGTTTGTTCTTGTATTTTCACACGGATGAGGATACCACTAGCTATCATTTCGAAATTAACAATGAGGCTGCCCGCATAGGTGTTTTCAATCACGATTTTAGCGGAAGCTCAGAAATAACCAATCAATTGGCAGATTCTACGCTAGGCCAACAAAATATTTACATTCAAGGAATGTCTAGCTTAAAAGGAATTGTTGAGTTGCCAGACTTACAAAGCTTTAAAGATTCTGGATACGTTATAAATAGAGCAAAACTTTATTTACCCATAGAAAACGGATCAAATTCCGAATTTGAAGCCCCTGGTCAGTTAGCTTTAGCAAGAATCGATACTGCGGGTACGGTGTTATTTGTAGTAGATCAATTTGAAGGAGGAAATCATTTTGGAGGAACTTTATCGGATGACGAAACGTATTACGAGTTTAACATTACGCGTCATGTAAATCAAATATTGAACGATAAAAGCTTAAATTTTCCATTAGTCATTCAGCCTGCCACTAGTGTGATAACATCAAACAGATTGATTTTATCTGGTGCAGAAAACAACATGAATAACTTAAGATTACACCTTACAATTACGAAGCCTTAAACCCAATTAGCTATGTGTGGAATTGTTGGATACATCGGGGATAAACAAGCATTCCCCATTATTATGGACGGCCTTCAAAGGCTTGAATACAGAGGTTATGATAGCGCAGGAGTTGTACTTCAAACTACCGACAATGCGCTTAAACTTTTCAAATGCAAAGGCAAAGTAGCTGACCTGCGTTTGGTAACAGACAAAGAAGATGTTTCTGGTTCTATTGGTATAGGACATACAAGATGGGCTACACATGGCGCTCCTAACGATGTCAATGCTCATCCACATTATTCGCAATCGGGAGAGCTTGTAATGATACACAATGGTATTATTGAAAATTACGCTTCTTTAAAAGAAGCACTTATAGAAAGAGGCTACACGTTTAAAAGCGACACTGATACTGAGGTATTAATCAACTTAATAGAAGATATTTATCAAAACGAAGATGTTTCGCTAGAAGAAGCTACCCGTTTAGCATTAAACCAAGTTATTGGTGCTTATGCAATAGCTATTCTTTCTACAAAAGACAACAACAAAATTGTTGCCGCTAGAAAAGGTAGCCCCCTGGTAATTGGAGTAAGCGATAATGAATACTTTATTGCTTCTGATGCCAGCCCATTTATTCAGTACACCAAAAATGCTGTGTATTTAGAGGATGGTGAAATTGCCGTAATGCAAAGAGGCAAAGAGCTTAGAATGTTCACCATTGCAAATGATGAAGTCACTCCTTATGTTCACGAATTACAATTAACGCTAGAAGCTATTGAAAAAGGTGGTTTCGAACATTTCATGCTAAAAGAAATATTCGAACAGCCTAAGTCCATTCTTGACACACTTAGAGGCAGATTGTTGGTAAACGAAGGTGTTGTTAAAATGGCAAGTATTACAGAATACGAGCAAAAGCTGTTGAATGCAAAACGCATCGTTATAATTGCCTGTGGAACTTCGTGGCATGCAGGGTTGGTAGCTGAATATCTTTTCGAGGATATTGCAAGAATCCCTGTAGAAGTGGAATACGCTTCTGAATTTAGATACCGCAATCCTATTATTTCAGAAAACGATGTAGTTATTGCCATCTCGCAATCGGGTGAAACAGCAGATACTTTGGCGGCAATTGATTTGGCGAAATCTAAAGGAGCTACAATTTTTGGAATTTGCAATGTTGTTGGATCTTCCATTGCACGTGCAACAGACACAGGTGCGTACACGCATGCTGGTCCAGAAATTGGAGTTGCATCGACCAAAGCATTTACCTCTCAGGTTGCTCTTTTAACTTTAATTGCCTTAGCATTGGGCAACAGAAATGGAGCCTTAACAAGAAAAAGATTCCAAACCCTAGCTGCAGAATTAGAAGATATTCCAAACAAAATTGAGAAAGTTCTGGAGCTGGATGCCAAAATTAAAATCATAGCTACAGAATTTAAGGATGTACGTAACTTCCTTTATTTGGGTAGAGGTTATAATTTCCCGGTAGCACTAGAAGGCGCCTTGAAATTGAAAGAGATCTCGTACATCCATGCAGAAGGATACCCCGCAGCAGAAATGAAGCATGGTCCTATTGCATTGATAGACGAAGAAATGCCGGTTGTAGTAATTGCCACAAAAAATACGAACTACGAAAAGGTCTTAAGCAACATACAAGAAGTAAAAGCAAGAAGCGGAAGAGTCATTGCTTTGGTAACGGAAGGAGATAAAGACATTAAAGGCATTGCAGATTATATTATTGAGGTTCCTGAAGTAGACGAAGCATTGTCTCCTCTGATCAATACCGTGCCTTTACAGCTACTTTCTTACCATATCGCGGTAATGCGTGGCTGTAATGTCGACCAGCCGCGTAACCTCGCAAAATCTGTTACAGTAGAATAAGAAAAAGCGACCAAATGGTCGCTTTTTTTTGCTTAAACATCTTATCACTTTCCGAAACAATTATCAATCCCTAAATTGAAACGATACTCTACCGACATAGGACAGTCGCTTTCTATAAGCTCCCGATCCTTGTGGTCCATTTCTATGGTTGATAGTGAAATGCCCTCCAATACTATGCTTAGGACTCAAAATATCAGATTTTGGACTTAAATCTGTTTTAACGAAAAAACCGGGGACAAATCAAATGAAAGTTGATTCTTAGGAGAAATATGAGTTCCATTTTCTTTGGTAAGACTCTGTGCCTGTATGTTTGCCGCACCAACTATTAAAAAGCATAAAACAATGTATTTCACAAAGTTGGGCTTGTAGTTCGTACAATAAAAAAAACCGAAACATTGCTGTTTCGGTTTTTCCTTTTTGATAGTTGCCCGACTAGGACTCGAACCTAGACTGACGGCACCAAAAACCGCTGTCCTGCCAATTAGACGATCGGGCATCCTGTAATAGGACGGCAAATTTACTCTTTATTTCAGAACCCCAAAATATTTTAGCAAAAATGTAGTTTAGTTTTTCAGAGCACTCCAAACCACCTATTTTGTTTAAATTTGGCCTTCTGGAAACTAAAGCGAAACCTATGCTATCAAACTTTAATAAAGCCAACACACTAACTGGATGGCTGGTCTTTTTAATTGCAACTTTTGTTTACGTCTCAACAATTGAGCCTACGGCCAGTTTTTGGGATTGTGGTGAATATATTGCTACCGCCTATAAATTAGAAGTTGGACACCCTCCTGGGGCACCACTTTTCTTAATTATTGCCAATGTTTTCTCCAACTTTGCTGGAGGTGATGTTATGAATATAGCCTATTGGGTAAACGTTCTTTCTGCACTATGTAGTTCGTTTACGATCTTATTTTTATTCTGGACAATTACTGCTTTCGCAAGGAAACTGGTGACTAAAGGAGGCGAAACATTAAACGAAAGCAACACTTTGGGTGTTCTTATGGCGGGAGCTGTTGGAGCATTAACGTATACTTTTTCTGATTCATTTTGGTTTTCGGCTGTAGAAGGTGAGGTATATGCCATGTCATCGTTCTTTACTGCAGCGGTTTTCTGGGCAATTATGCGTTGGGAACGAGAGGCTGATGAGCCAGATGCAAACAGATGGCTATTACTAATTGCCTATTTAATGGGATTGTCTGTGGGAGTTCACATGTTGAACTTACTATGTATTCCTGCTATTGGAATGATTTATTATTTCAAAAAACACAAGCCAACACCAAAAGGTTTTATTCTTGCCAACCTTGCTTCGGTGGGTGTATTAGCACTTATATTCAAAATCATCATCCCCCAAGTAGTTAATCTTGCAGGGAAATTGGAATTGTTTTTCGTCAATAAAATCGGCTTACCATTCAACTCGGGTACCATTGTATATTTTTTAATCCTTATTGCTGGAATTATTTTAGGTCTTCGATACACTAGAATTAAGAAAAAGCCCCTTTTAAATACCGGAATCCTTGCAATGACTTTTATCCTTATTGGATATGCTACATTTATGGTTCTTATTGTTCGTTCCAATGCAAACACCCCTATCGATGAAAACAATCCAGAAGATGCGGTAGGTATGTTGGCATACTTAAATCGTGAGCAATACGGAGACTGGCCAATCTTATATGGTCAATACTTTAATGCTGCTTTGGATGCAAGAGAACCATACACAGACGGAACACCATTTTACGTAAAAGATGAAGCAAAAGGAAAATATGTTGTTTCTGATGATAGAAAGGGATCTGTAAGAAATTTCGAAAAAGTAAATTCTGGCTTCTTCCCTAGAATGTGGAGTACCGAAAAGAAACATTTAGACCAGTACAAGACCTGGGCTGGAATTCCGAAAAATGATAATGGCAAACCCTCTTTTGGAGAAAATATAAAATATTTTTTCAATTTCCAGATAGGCCACATGTACCTGCGTTATTTCTTATGGAACTTTGCAGGAAGACAAAACGACATTCAAGGGCATGGAAATCCTACAGAAGGAAACTGGATTTCGGGTATCAACTTTATAGACGAGTGGAGATTAGGGCCACAAGAGAATCTACCTAAGAAATACGGAGACAATAAAGGAAGAAACAAATACTATTTCTTCCCTCTTATTCTTGGTTTAATTGGTATGTTCTTTCATTACAAAAGAAGTCAGCAAGACTTTTATGTGATGCTGCAATTGTTCCTATTAACGGGTGCTGCAATTATTCTGTACTTAAACCCTTATCCATTACAACCTAGAGAGCGAGATTACGCCTATGTTGGTTCGTTCTATGCCTTTGCTATTTGGGTTGGTTTAGGTGTGTTTGGAATTTATGAATGGCTTAAGACAAAAGCTCCTCACAAATTATCAGCAGGGATTGCTGGTGGAGTTTGTTTGTTTTTGGTGCCAGGAATTATGGCCAAAGAAAACTGGGACGATCATGACCGTTCGAACAGATATACGGCAAGAGATATTGCCAAAAACTATTTAGATAGTTGCGATAAGAATGCCATTCTGTTTACCAACGGAGATAATGACACCTTCCCGCTTTGGTATGTTCAAGAAGTAGAAGGCTATCGAACCGATGTTAGAATTGTAAACCTTAGTTTATTAAACACAGATTGGTATGTAGATCAAATGAAGCGCGCTGCATACGATTCAGAATCTGTTCCTTTCTCTTTAGAGAAAGACCAATACAAACAAGGGACTAGAGATGCTGTTTTTTATGTAGACAAGGGAATCGCAGACAACCGTTGGATGGCCAAAGACTTTATAAAATGGGTTTCTTCGGATGCGCAAAACACAAAAGTTTCTTCTAGAGGCTCTAGCAAGTCTTACGATTTCTATCCTGTTAAAAAATTAAGAGTGCCTGTTGACAAGCAAACAGTACTTTCTAATGGCACGGTAAACCCAGCAGACTCCGCTTTGGTTTTAGATCACATCGATTGGGATTTCAATAAGGGAACACTTTACAAGCGTGACTTAATGATTGTTGACCTTATTGCTCAAAACAACTGGGAGCGTCCAATTTACTTCTCAATTACGGTAGGAAACTCTGCAGGCGCTTA
>JBLHRE010000048.1:0-11428 GCA_047625765.1 Flavobacteriales bacterium | reverse complement strand
TAAGATGTGTTATTATAGGTTTGCAAATTGTTATGCGCCAAGCCTATGTTGAATTTAGTCCAGTTCTTATCTTTAATGGCGCCTGATAAATCAAACACAACTCCAAGATTAGGTAAATTCATTCTAAATCGTTCATCTTCGTTGAAGGTGCCAAAATGTTTGGTTTGAACCAGATTATGATTTAAACCTAGATTTATAGACAATACATTCTGGCTAAACACTCCAATGCCGGCAGGGTTCGAGCTCATGTTGCTAATGTCGCCTCCTAAAGCGCCAAACGCTCCACCTAAACCAACTTGCCTAGCAGTGCTAGCAAAATCTAATTTAGAGTAACGCAGGGCGTCTATTTCGTTTTGTGCAAGTGCAGTTAATCCAATAAATGCACTTGCTATAAATAATTTCAATTTCATAGTAAAGATTATCTAGGAGAACGACCTCGGTTACTTCTTGATCCTGAGCTTCGACTGTTGGTTCTAGATCCAGAGCTGCGGCTATTACCTCTGCTGTTAGTGATACTAGTTCCAGACGATCTATTGCTACTTGAACCTCTGTTATACGATGTCCCTCCACGAGATTGGTTAGGTCTAGAAGGTTGCACTCTAGGTGTAGTTGGCATGTTTATTCTAGGTGTACGGGGGCTATTAGGTGCAACACCCGGTCTAACTGAAGGTGTAATGCCTCCATTCCTAGGTCTAGTGATAGTACCATTAGGCCTAGAAGAAGGAACTCGCCCACCAGTACCATTTGGTCTTTTAACAGTTCCGCTAGGTCTTGCTACAGGTGTTCTACCTCCAGTGCTACTTGGTCTTGCATTCGCATTAGATCTATTGTTATAAGTGACCAACGATCGTTGCGGAGGTTGAGTGTTGTCAGAAACTCTAGTACCATTTCCTCTAGTGCCTCCACCACTGTTTGTGTTTACTGAACCTCTGGGGCCGTAATGCACATTATCATCACTTCTGTTGCTATAATTGGTATTCCAATTACCTCCATCGTTGTAGTTCTGGTGGTGTCCGTTATAATACCCATTGTTATAACCGTAACCATATCCGCCCCAATAAGGGTTGTAGTTACCGTAATAATTTGGATAGTTCCAACCGTATCCAAAGCTTACACCCCATGTCCATGATGGTCTTCTCCAGCCGTAACAAGAATAAATACTTACTCCATAATAATATGGGTCAGCATCGTACCAATAACGATTGGTGTAATAACTATCGTAATAATTGTAAGAGATGGGTCTGTAAAATCTTCTAATACGAGAAGAGTATTCGTAATCTGCGTACGAGGTCTCTGTATAATTAGTTGTTACATAAGTATCTCCTTCACTACCAACCTCTCTTGTAGTAGTAGGATTAGAAGGAGCTGGCACAGATTCGTTTTGGTACACTGGCTGAGGAGCAGCAGGAGCTGACCCATACACATCATCAGTGTATCCGTTATAGTAGGTGTTGTAAGTAGTACAAGAACTAAGTCCTAGTGCAATTGCGATAGTCGAAATAAATAGGGTAGTTTTCATAATGAAACATATTTGATTCTGTAAATATACACTGCAATTATATTAAGTTTGCATTTCGAATAGATAAGGACAAAATCCGTACCAAAAATGTCAAAGAACCTGACTACAAGAGAAGATGATTATTCAAAATGGTATAACGAATTGGTGGTAAAAGCCGATTTAGCTGAAAATTCAGGCGTAAGAGGTTGTATGGTTATTAAGCCATATGGATACGCTATTTGGGAGAAAATGCAGGCAGAGCTTGACCGTATGTTTAAAGAAACAGGTCACGAAAATGCTTATTTCCCTTTGTTTATTCCTAAATCTTACTTTAGTAAAGAAGCGAGCCATGTAGATGGATTTGCCAAGGAATGTGCGGTTGTTACGCATTATAGATTAAAAAGCGACCCTAATGGAAAGGGTGTTATCGTAGACGAAACTGCAAAGTTAGAGGAGGAATTAATTGTTAGACCAACTTCAGAAACCATTATTTGGGACACATTTAGAGGTTGGGTTCAATCGTATCGCGATTTGCCTTTGCTAATAAACCAGTGGGCAAACGTAGTGCGATGGGAAATGCGTACACGATTATTTTTACGTACGGCAGAATTTTTATGGCAAGAAGGGCATACCGCCCATGCAACAAAGCCTGAGGCAGTAGCAGAGGCAGAACAAATGCTTGAAGTATATGCAGAGTTTGCAGAAAACTTTATGGCAATGCCTGTAATAAAAGGGATTAAAACGGAGACAGAGCGTTTTGCTGGGGCAGAGGAAACGTATTGTATAGAAGCAATGATGCAAGATGGTAAAGCTTTACAGGCTGGTACTTCTCATTTCTTAGGTCAGAATTTCGCAAAAGCATTTGATGTAAAATTTGCAACCAAAGAAGGTAAGCAAGAGCATGTTTGGGCAACATCTTGGGGTGTTTCTACACGATTGATGGGCGCATTGATTATGACGCATTCGGATGATAAAGGTTTGGTGTTACCGCCAAATTTAGCACCATATCAAGTTGTTATTGTTCCAATTTATAAGGGGCAAGAGCAATTAGAGCAGATTTCAGAAGTAGCCAAAGAGTTGATGAAGGAATTGCGCGCTAAAGGAATCTCGGTGAAGTTTGATAATAGAGATACCCACAAACCAGGTTGGAAATTTGCCGAATATGAATTGAAAGGGGTGCCAGTTAGAATAGCAATTGGTCCAAAAGATTTGGAAAAAGGTGTTGTTGAGGTTGCGCGTAGAGATACTTTTGAAAAAACATCGATAAATCGTGACGAAGTAATCGATAAGATTGGAGCGCTGTTGAAAGAGATTCAATCATCCTTATACGATAAGGCGTTTGAATATCGTAAAAACAACACTGCGCTTGTTGACGATTTTGAGGGCTTTAAAGCTGCTTTAGATAAAGGTGGGTTCGTAATGGCTCATTGGGATGGTACAGCAGAAACAGAGGATAAAATCAAAGAATTAACAAAGGCTACCATTCGTTGCATACCACTAGATGCTAAAGAAGAAGAGGGGGTTTGTGTTTTAACAGGTAAGCCATCCCATAAACGAGTGGCTTTCGCAAAAGCATATTAAATGGAAATTCGCCAGAAAGTAATACAGACCTTACAGGAAAAGTCGAGTACCAAGCAAATGGTATTTAGACATACGAAGAGTGTTTTTCAGAATTTGAAAGAAGTTGTTCAGGAGGTCGCTACCGACCTATCGGACCAAGTTAACCCTAGTAACTCGTCTGTAGTAATTAACTACTCAGAGCATGGCGAATATGAATGTAGGCTAACTTTCTCTGGTGATGTACTGGTGTTTATTATGCATACCAATGTATTTAACTTTCCGCCAGAGCATTCTCTAAATAGTACGGTTTATGTAAAGAAAGATCATTTGGCAGCCTATTGTGGCGTAATTCACGTCTATAATTTCTTGTCAGATTCATTCAAGTATCAAAGAACAAATGACATTGGAACCATGTTAGCGAGAATTTTCGTGAACAAGGACAACCATTTCTTTGTAGAAGGAGATAAAGAATTTTCGTTCAGATACAAGGATTTTAGCAATTCTGATTTGGATAGGGAAGTGATGAAAGAGATTGTGTGTGTGGCAACTGATTATGCTTTAGAGTATGATTTACAGACACCTCCATTTGATATGGTGAATGAAATATCTACAGGCGAAATAATGCAATGGCAGGTAGAACAAAAAGCGCGAACTATTAAGCAAATGGGCTACAAAGCTAGAAGAGAAGAAAAAAAATAATTTTTTTTTCTTCTGGTATTGCAGGAGTAAAAAATTGGCTTACATTTGCAGTCCCAAAACGAAAAAGGGGTATACAGTAGGCCCGTTCGTCTATCGGTTAGGACGCCAGGTTTTCATCCTGGAAAGAGGGGTTCGACTCCCCTACGGGCTACAAACGAACGATTTTATTTTAAATATTATGGCTAATCACAAGTCAGCATTAAAGAGAATTAGATCTAACGAAGCAAAACGTTTGCGTAATCGTTATCAGCACAAAACCACGCGTAATGCGATTAGAGATTTGCGTGCAACTAGCGACAAGGCAGCGGCAGAAGCTATGTTTTCTAAAGTAGTATCAATGATTGATCGTTTGGCTAAGACAAACGTGATACATGATAATAAAGCTTCAAACCTTAAATCTGGTTTGGCTAAGCATTTAGCTGCTCTATAGAGATCTAGAATTAGATATTAAAAAAGGGCTTGCTTTTTGGCAAGCCCTTTTTTCGTATTTTGAAGTTTCCAAAACTTTAGAATATGAACAACCACCCTATTAAGCCCCTTTCCATAAAAGAATGGGCAGAACAAGATCGTCCAAGAGAGAAATTGGTTCAAAACGGAAGTGTGGCACTTTCCAATGTAGAATTAATTGCAATCCTTATTGGCTCTGGATCCAGGAGCGAATCTGCCGTAGAATTATCTAAACGCATATTGTCTGCTGTCGATAATAATTTGAATGAATTGGCTCGATTGGATCTTTCCGAACTACAGAAATTCAAAGGCATTGGAGAAGCCAAAGCAATCAGTATTATTACAGCATTAGAGGTTGGTAGAAGGAGACAAGCGGCCGGTATTAATAAACGAGCCTTAATCCAGTCTGCACAAAATGTGTTTGATTACGTAGCTCCGTACTTGCATGACATTTCTGAAGAAGCATTTATGGTTATCTTCTTAAACAATGCCAACAAAATATTAGCACATAAGGAGATTAGCTCAGGAGGTATGACCTCTACTTTGGTCGATGTTCGGGTTATCTTTAGAAATGCACTCAGTTTAAAAGCAACTGCAATGATTTTGTGTCACAATCATCCCTCAGGAAAATTAAAGCCGAGTCAAGCTGATATTGATATTACCAATAAAATTATTGAAGGCGCGAATCTATTCGATTTGAGAGTTCTGGATCACGTTATTGTAGGTGAAAAAGGCTATTTTAGCTTTGCAGACGAAGGAATGATTTAAATTCATGATTAAACTTATAAATCTTGTTGGTGCACGACCTCAATTCGTGAAGGCGGCAGCAATTAGCAAAGCCATACACCAGCACTTTTCTACAACTTTCGAAGAAATTCTAGTACATAGTGGCCAGCATTATGACAGAGAGCTGTCTGAAATATTTTTCGAAGAATTAGAGTTGTCAAAACCCAAATACTTTATTACCTCAGGATCTTTAAGTCAGGCAGAGCAAACAGCTAAAGTAATGATTGGATTAGAGGCTATTCTAATAAAGGAAAAGCCAGACATCTTACTAGTCTACGGGGATACAAATACCACCATTGCTGGAGCAATTACGGCTTCAAAATTGCATATTGCTGTCTGTCATATCGAAGCTGGATTAAGATCTTTTAATAGAGATATGCCCGAAGAAATTAACAGAATTGTTACCGATAAACTTTCTAAATGGTTGTTTTGTTCGACAGAAGCATCTGTAGTTAATTTGAAAAATGAGGGAATAGACGAGGGAGTGTTTTCTTGTGGAGATATCATGTTAGATACTGCCTTACGGTATGGCAATGCCTCGATCGATACCTTCTTAAAATATAAGCTAAACCCTGATGGGTATATTTTGGCAACTATTCACCGTCCATCAAATACCGATGATCCAAAGCAATTATTAATGTTGTTGGAAGGCCTAGGTTCTAATGCCAAAAAAAGAAATCTAAAATTGTTCTTGCCTTTACATCCTAGAACCAAGTCGGTAATAGATGCTAATAGCACTGTTTTTGAAAATGTATTGGCTGATGCTACTATTTTTATTGCACCAGCATTATCTTATTTAGATATGTTGACACTGGAGAAGAACTCCAAACTTATAGCTACAGATAGCGGTGGGGTTCAGAAAGAAGCCTATTTCTTCGAAAAGCCTTGTATCGTATTACGTTCTGAAACAGAATGGGTTGAGATAGTAGCAAATGGTTGTGCATCTCTTTTAAACGAAAATAATGTAGAATGGATGGATGCCGCATTTGATGCTATGACCATTAACTTTAAAGGGGTATTTAATCCATTATTTGGAGATGGAAAGGCTGCCAATTTCATACTAACAACATTAAGTACAAAACAATGATTTTAGTATATGCGACAGCGGTAACCAATAGATTGAAATATACATTTAAACAATTGTTTAAAGAGTTGTTGAAATCTGACGTGAAATTCACCTCTAATGCTGAGGAGTTTACGGATTATATTGGGGCTAAAATAAGTTATGCTCGGGCTCCCATAGGTGATGAGCTCTTTTTTAAATCTAGAAAATTGCTATTCGAAAAAGGGGTAATGGATCAGGAATTGTCGGTAAATCAATGGAAAGATAAACCTTGCTTTTTTGATGTTGGCGATAAGTCTGAATTTCCATTTGATCCCTTTGCAGCAAGCTTTTATTTAATGAGTAGATACGAAGAGTATTTGCCTCATAAAAGAGATGATCATGGACGTTTTACAGCAAACCAATCTTTAGCATACGAAAATAAATTCCTCAATTTCCCGATTGTCGATTTCTGGGCAATTCAAATTGCTTCAGCTATTAAGGATAGGTTTCCAAATTTCGAATTCACTAAAAGGCAATTCACCTACATGTCTACCATAGATGTAGATAATGCTTACGCTTATATTGGTAAAGGCTTGTTTAGAAATGCTGCAGGCTTAATTCGTTCAATGCTACATTTAAATTTTCAAGAAGCTATTCAAAGACTAAATGTCTTACGCCTTAACAAAAGAGATCCTTTCGATACATTTTCATATTTGTTGCGTCAAGGTAAAAGGTATGGCTTCGAATATATTTTCTTCTTTTTATTGGGCGATTATACCAAATACGATAAGAATGTTCCTGTTACCAGTTCTCGGTTAAGGCTGCTAATTAAGAGTATTGCGGACGATGCAAAAGTGGGGATTCATCCATCGTACTATTGTCAAGAAAAAGAAGGGCAACTCAAAAAAGAGACGGGTAGGCTTGCCAAAATTGTAAATGACGAAGTACATGTATCAAGGCAACATTATTTAAGAATGACATTGCCTCAAACCTACCGTTGGTTAATAGATAATGATATTACCGAGGATTATACCATGGGTTATCCATCGCAAATTGGGTTTAGAGCTGGTACTTGTTCTGCATATTTTTTTTACGATTTAGATTTAGAAGCACCAACCAATTTAAAGGTACATCCATTTGCATTTATGGAAGGTACTTTGCGAGATTATATGGCTATTAAACCAGAACAGGCAATGACACATATCAAGCCTTTAATAGATAATGTAAAGGAGGTGAATGGAACCTTTATAAGTTTATGGCATAACGATTCTGTATCAAATAGTGGTGTCTGGAAAGGTTGGAAAGCTATTTATGAACAAATGTTGAAGGAGGTTTATGAGCAATAAAATATCATTTGTCCTAGGTTCTGATATTCCTGCTGCAGAGTGGAATCAATTGATTTACGATGCACCCAATGGGATGATTTATGCCTATTCGTGGTATATGGATATGATTGCCGATGATTGGGCGGCTATAGTGTATGGAGATTACGAAGTAGTATTGCCCCTTGTAATTGGCAAGAAATACGGAATCTCTTACATCTACCCACCAAAGTGGTGTCAGCAATTAGGTTTTATATCTATAGATAAAGTTAGCAGTATTATTGTTCATGAAATGCTTAATGCCATACCTGCGCAATTCAAATTAGTTGAACTTATTTTAAATAGTGCCAACCCTAAAGTAGAGCAAGGAAATGTAACCTGGAACAAGAACTACGAATTGCCTTTGAACGATTCTTACGAGAACATAAAGAATAAATATTCAAGCCAAATTAAAAGGAACCTAAAAAAAGCCGAAAAAAATCAACTCAGCTTTTTTGAAAACGATAGGCCCGAAAATTTAATAGAGATGTTTAGACTACACAAAGGAAAAGACCTAAAGCATCTACAGGAATCAGACTACATTGCTTTAAAACACATTATGTATGCCTGTATACACAAAGGGGTAGGTAAGGTGTGCAGTGTTTACGGAGACAAAAACGACTTGTTAGCTTCGGCCTTTTTTCTTTCGTATTACGAACGTTCCGTATTTCTTTTCTCTGGAGTAAATTCTTTTGGAAAGCAATTTGGGGCTATGTCTTTTCTTATCGATAAGTACCTGAAACCCTTTGCTGACCAAGATCATATTTTAGATTTCGAAGGATCGAATGATAAAAACTTGGCTCGATTTTATGCTGGGTTTGGTTCAGAAGAATTTCAATATCAAACGGTACGCATCAATCGTTTGCCTTGGCCGATTAGACTGTTGAAAAATTAGAAAGGCCAATTGTTTTGCTTAATTTTGATGAACCCTAATCAATAGACCCTCCTTTTTAAGGCCTTATAATTATATGTCATTATTATTAAAAGTAATATCAGTAATTGGAATGAGCGGCTTAAAGTTTGTCGCAGGCCCGGTATTAGCTATTGTTACCTACAAATTCACCTTTTTGCAAAGCTTATTGTTTACTGTTCTTGGAGGTGTTGCAGGGGTGTTTTTTTTTGTGCTTCTAAGCGAACAAGTACTGAAGCTATTTAGACGTATATTTATACAAAAGAAAGGTGTTAAAAAAATATTCACATGGAAAAACAAGCTCATTGTTAAAACCGTAAGAAGTTTTGGATTGTTGGGCTTGGCAGTAATTACGCCTGCTGTTTTATCAATTCCTATAGGCGTGTTTTTAGCGGTACGCTACTTCTCGAACCGTAGGCAAATTATCACCTATTTTTCTATTTCAGTTGTCTGTTGGTCCTTGATTTTTTCTTGTGTCCTTACCTTAATGCAATCATAGCATCTTGAAAAAATATAAATCAATTTTTTTTGACCTAGACCATACGCTCTGGGATTTTGAACGTAATGCCTCAGAAACGATAAGAGAGCTCCACGCAGACTTTGATTTGGAATCAAAAGGTGTAAGAGATGTGAATTATTTTATAGCCAACTATATCAAATTTAACGACTTGCTTTGGGTTGAGTTTAGACAGGGGCTTATAGATCAAGAAACACTAAGGCTTAGAAGGTTCTATAGTACTTTCCAAGTATATGGACTCTCGGACCCTAAACTAATTAAGGCTTTTAGTAAGTCTTATATGGAGAAGTGCCCAGAAAAAGGGCATTTGTTCCCACATACTATCGAGGTATTAGACTATTTACAAACTAAATACAGTTTGCATATAATTACCAATGGATTTAAAGAGGTGCAGAAAAGAAAACTGGCAAGCTCTGGTTTAGCACCTTATTTCGAACATATGATTACTTCAGAATCGGCAGGAGTTAGAAAGCCTCATCCAAGGATTTTTCAGTTTGCATTGCGCAAAACAGAATCCATGAAAAAGGAATCGATTATGATTGGGGATGACCTTATTGCAGATGTAGGAGGTGCCATTTCTTCTGGTTGGGATTGTGTGTTTTTTAACCCAAAGAAAAAGGAGCACGAGGCTCCTGTTTCTTATGATATAGCTTGTTTAAGCGAGTTAAAATCTATCCTTTAGGTATTTCTGCTAATACCGTAACTCCACCTTTAATTGCTTGATTCAACTCAACTTTAATTTTAGCATTTAGTGGCAACAAAAGATCTACACGAGATCCAAATTTGATAAATCCAAAATCGTCACCAACACAAGCTTGGTCATCGACCTTGGCGTAGTTTACAATTCGTCTTGCAACAGCGCCAGCAATTTGTCTAAACAAAATAAGTCCCATAGTAGGGCTGTCTACTACAACTGTAGTTCTTTCGTTTTCGGTAGATGATTTTGGATGCCATGCTACCAAGAATTTACCTGGGTGATATTTCGAAAATTTCACCACACCATTCATTGGGTATCTATTAACATGTACGTTTAAAGGAGACATGAAAATGGATAGTTGAATTCTATCATCTTTGAAATACTCACTTTCATGTGTTTTTTCTATTACCACGAGCTTACCATCGGCAGGCGCGATAAGTTGAAAATCTTGTGCAACTGTATTTCTTTTGGGATTACGAAAAAACTGCAATACCAAAATAAAGAATACCAATGCTACAGCATTAATAAGATAGTCTAACCAGCTAGTGGTTACAAAATGGTGGCTTAAAAGGTGAATTCCAACAACAATAAACAATGTCGTAAGTAATATAGTGTAACCTTCTTTATGTATACGCATGCTTAAAGTTTTTCAAATTTAATTAAAGGATTGAGAGTAATAGGTAAACTAGTGGTACAGTGAAAATAAAGCTATCTAAGCGATCTAATATACCGCCATGTCCTGGCATAATATTACCGGAGTCTTTTGCTCCAGCTCTACGCTTTAAAACAGATTCGACCAAATCTCCAAGAGTACCAAATACAGCGCATAGTACAGCTATGATAGGCCAGATAAAGCGATGCTCTAATGGCCAAAACTGTTGTAATATAAAACCTATACCAACGGTACAAATAGCACCTCCAACACTTCCTTCCCAAGTTTTCTTGGGCGAAATACGTTCGAACAATTTGGTTTTACCAAATTTAGAACCTACCAAATAGGCGAAAGTGTCAGACGACCATATAAGAATAAATACGCCTAATAAAATCTCTGGCCTAAATCCTTCGTCCGTAACAAAAGGTAATCTAAGTGCAAGGGTTAAAGGTATTGTAATGTAAAACAGGGCAAGAATTGCTCCTCCAACCTGTTCGAATGGTTTCTCTATTTTCTCGTTAAACAAAGCTTGTAAAAAGAGAATAGAAACTAAGATCAAGGTAAATAAGATATAGCTGTGAAACCAAAGTCTGCCAACCAAAATATACACTGCAAGACTTAAGGCAATGCCTGTGTATGCAATGCTGTCATCTATTTTAAGAAGCTTGTACAGCTCTTTGGTGCCAATAACAATAAACAGACCAAACAGAATAAATGTGTAAAAGTTATTGAACCATATGGCACTTATTAAAAGTGCCACATATACGATTCCGCTAAGCAGTCTAGTTGTAAAGCTGTTCATGTAAGTTGAGCTTAATCTTCGACAAGAAATACATACAACTCGCTTGGGGTGCATGCGCTTATCGAATCAATTTTTTTGCTGTCAGTTGATGAGTTTGGACCACCTAAAAAGGTAAAAGAGGTGGTAATTTTTAAACCACTCAACTTTTCTAAATTAACTTTCGCTTCTGATGGACTAAAGGCCAATTGAGAAGTGTAGGCCACAACAATATGGGCTTTTGGGCATGCGGCCAATTGTCTCCCTTTGTCTGTTCTAGCAGACATCATTATGTGCCCTTGGTTCCCAATTAATCCTTCGCAAGGTGTAATGCGAGATTGACATTCGCTTAGTCCTAGCAAGCTTTTAAAAGGCACCTGCGAATACCTTAAAATGCGATCCAAATGTTGGTCGTCTGAGAAAAGGCAATCCCAAGACTTTTCTTGCATCAACAATTTAAGATTCTCAATTAACTCGA
>JBLHRE010000047.1:0-11455 GCA_047625765.1 Flavobacteriales bacterium | reverse complement strand
GTAAGATTATTGTAAACTACCAATTGTAGTTTTTCGCCCAACCGATAATCCAAAAGCCCTTCCAATTCTTTAAGTTCTACTTCAGCCATTTTAGAAACGTACTGCGCAACTTGCCTCCCTTGTTTATAAAAATAGGTATCGAACTTCTCGAACGAATAATAAGACCACTGAAAATCTTGGTATTGCACTCGGCTTTTCCCAAAATCCTGCTGCATACCATAATAAAATTGCCCATTTACGGTTGTGCAAAACAACAGCAAGACAAGGCTCACCGAAAATTGAATATTTCTTAAGTATTTAGACATATAGCTTGTAAAAATAAGAATCTATTCTTGATGATTGCTACCTTTGAAATCATTTAAAAAAATGGACTCCATGCGTATACATTCCTTTGTCTTTAGCCCTTTCCAAGAAAACACCTATTTATTAATTGATGATAAGAACCATTGTGCCATTGTAGACCCTGGCTGTTACAGCAGTATAGAACAACAGGAGCTCCGTAATTACATCGTTGACAACAACCTAAAGCCTATCCTATTGCTTCAAACGCATTGTCATATTGATCATATTTTTGGAACGAAATTCGTTTCAGACACTTGGGGCCTTTCTGCTAAAATGCATCGTGACGATTTGTATTGGATTGAAAATGCAGAACAAGCTGCGGGTAGATGGGAACTAACCATCAATCAACCAGATATCCCTACAGAAGGTTTCCTAGAACACGGAGACACGATTACTCTTGGCGATACAGAATGGGAAGTACGCTTTACGCCTGGTCACGCTCCAGGGCACGTAGTCTTTATTCATCATGCATCCAAAAATGTAATAGCTGGAGATACCTTGTTTAGAGAAAGCGTTGGCAGAACCGATTTACCACTTTGCAACCATGAAGACCTGATGACATCCATCAATACACAGTTATTGACTTTAGACGATGATTACACGGTTCATTCTGGCCATGGTCCAACAACAACCATCGGACATGAACGTAATCACAATCCATTTTTATAAATTGGTACGGTTTTAGGTTAAGCCCAATCAAATACATTGAATTATGAGAACATTTAAATACTTTGCTGCTTTAGTTGCGCTACTTGGGTTTGGATCATGCGATATAGAGAGAACTTACTATTTTGTAGAAAGAATTACACTTCACGAAATTCCTAATTTTTCACAAGACGCTAACGAAAGCGGAAACGATATATTACCCGAAATATTTATTGAAATTACAGATATAGACAAGCATATTGTGTGGAGTTCTCAGTATTTTTCTAATGTAGATTCTAGCAAATTTCCAATCGACTTTGAATTAGATAATATAATGGAATTAAACAACAGCGATTTCTTCTTAGACGTATATGATTTTGACAACTTGAATCAAGGTGTGCACGATCATTTAGGAGGAATTGTTTTCCCAGGAAGAGGAAACTCCTCTACCTATTACACTCAGTATGAGAACACTACTTTGTCTGGCACTATAAGCATTACGGTGGACATGTTAGTAGAAAGAGAATAGCATGCATTAATTAAAACAAAAGAGACGAAACTGATAAAGTTTCGCCTCTTTTGATTTAATATAAACAGAAATTATGTCAAACTCGACAATACATTTTCTAATTGCTCAAAGAAACCTTTAATCTCTTCTGTTTTAGCCGTGCCTACGGACAATCGATACCAAGGTGATGTTTCTGAAGCACCAAATGCATAGAATGGTACAATAGCCGTTTTGGCTTCTTGTAAAATAAATGCGGTTACCTGTTTCGTGTTTTCCAATGTAACACCTGATTTTGTTGTTTTGCCAACTAAATCTAATTTCACTGTAAGGTAAATTGCAGCTTGTGGAGCAATTGCATCTACATTGAATCCTTTGTTTTTTAAATCCTGAAAACCTTTGTAAAACCCATACAAACGCTCAGAAATATCTTCTTTAAAAGAACCTAAATAAGTATCTATAGCAGTATCCATTTCTAGATATTGAGCTGTTGCCATTTGCTCTGCCTTAGGTGCCCACGCACCAACATGCCCCAAAATAGATTTCATTTTAGCCATAACCTTAGCCGGCCCAAAGGCCCAGCCTACTCTTACTCCTGTTGCCGCAAATGCCTTAGACAAGCCATCCATAAAGATGGTGTACGGCTTTACTTCTGGACAGATGGTCACAGGGTCGTGATGTAAAGTATCTCCATGCGTTAATACCCAATAAATTTGATCGAACAACAAGTATAAAGGTTTTTCATTGTCTGCTCTACGCTTGTTTTCTTCTACAACCATTTCACAAATCTCCTTAAGTTTATCCTCAGAAAAAACGGTGCCAGTTGGATTTAGAGGAGAGCATAAAGCAATCATTCTAGCATCAGAAATAAATGGTCTTAGCTCATCTGCCGAAGGCATAAAATTATTTTCCGGTGTCGTTTCAACAATAATTTGTTGCGCAGATGAAAGATGGCAATAATGATTATTGTTCCATGAAGGAACTGGGAAAATCACTTTATCCTTAGGGTCAACTAAAGCTCTATATGTAGCATAAATCAATGGCCTTGCTCCTCCAGATATCAATATCTCCTCTGTATCATAATCTAAACCACCTCTGGTTTTTAAGAAATATGAAACAGCCTTTCTAAGCTCCAACATTCCATTAGCAGTAGGATAATTGGTTTCGGCATTTCTATAGGATGCTATTATTGCCTCCAACAACTCTTCCGGAATCGGAAACAATTTAGGGTCAAAATCTCCAATGGTAAAGTTGTGAATCTGATCGCCTTTGGAAATCATTTCTTTTACTTCTCCAGCCAATTTGATTATCTCTGAACCAATTAAATTTTCGGCCATTTCCGAAACCTGCAACTCCATCATAATACTCTGATTAAATGAGGTGCAAAAGTAAAAAAATGTATCGTGGGAATTTGAATTTTACCCCTTAGAAATTAAGGCAATAACCTCTTTCACTGATTTACGTTCTGAAAGACGAATTAACTTCATTCTTAATTTGTTAATATCACCTGGCTTTGAAACCATTTCAACTTGAGCATGGACATCATAATCCATTAAGTTTAGCTTTCGTTGACGCTCACCTAAGGTGGACTCCTTCAAAATATTTATCAACACCAAAGATTCATCTCCTATGCTTCTAAAATTGTTCAAACCAAGGCCAGCATATTGTTTGTTTTTCTGAATTCTGTTTAAGTATGAGCTATATACACTTAATCGCTTCAGAACATTTTTCCATTCAGAATCCAATAACTCCAAACAGTAAAAATAAGCACTGTCCAATTTGCTCGTGTCTTCCATGTTGTCGTACATGTTGTCGTACACCTCTAATAGAGCCTTAGGAAATGTAATTCGAGAGAAACAAATCACAGACATTACGTACTGTTGAGAGATCGTGGCCCACCAAGAGCTACTTTCGTTAAAAGCAGCTAGCCAAGATTTAACCGGCTCGTTC
The DNA here is from genome assembly GCA_047625765.1 of Flavobacteriales bacterium. Lineage (GTDB taxonomy): Bacteria > Bacteroidota > Bacteroidia > Flavobacteriales > JBLHRE01 > JBLHRE01. The sequence goes on along the minus strand of JBLHRE010000047.1, from coordinate 8,013 downwards.
ATTACCTCATAGTTCTGGTAATGACGTACATAATTGTTAACGATTTGCATAGAAAAAAGTCTGTAAGCTTCCGACTGATTTTGCTCGATTTGAAGGCGTTGTGCATAGCGTAAAATAAATGCCGCAAAATACGCCAACCTATTTCGATTCATTTCTGCTTTTTCCAGAATAGATTCTAACTCAATAATAGATTCTGAAAGACTTAGTGCGTTATTTTTCAATACGATAATTTTGTTTTAGGCAATTTAACTAAAAGAAGACAATAAGACTTAAGTTACTCAGCCAATGTAGAGCTAATTAAGTTCATTTCTTGTTTCAAATTCGCATCTCTTCCAGCAATTACCAAGGCAGATCTAACAATGGATTGTTGCACCGTACTCTCTTCAGAAATTGTTAGCCTACATCGATAGTCTAGTGGATCAATTTGATAGGTCCACACTCCTGTCATTCCAAACGAGCTTGATTCCATTTTTAATTTCAACCGTTCATTTGGCACCCACTCAATGCGTTCAAAAACAATAAACCCGTCCATGTCTGTAAACTCTTTCCATCTTATTGGACCCAACGAGTCAGATTCAAGAATATCAATTCTTATTATTTCTCTCCGTTCTTTTTGGAATTCGGTAAACCGACTTAACACACTCCAAACTCTTTCTGGTGAAGCGTTTAATTTACTTGAAATTTGACCTGAATAGTTTTCATTGGCAATAGCTCCTATTGCCCAAAAACCAACAGAGACAGAGGTTAATACTATAAGTATTGAAACAATTAGTTTACGCATATCTATACAAACTTCTCTCCTTTTTCTCTTTTTGCATCAGTAACAAACTGTTTGATGTTTTGTTCTTCACTTCTAGGGCATATAAGTAATACATTATCCTTTTCTACCACAATAAAATCTTCTAAGCCCGAAACAACAACCAATCTATCGGAATCTACATTAATCAGATTATTTTTGCTGTTATACAACGTAATGTTCTCTGCCTGTATAGAATTTCCAACTTGGTCTAACTTGCTATGCTCGTATAGCGAACCCCAAGTACCTAAGTCTGACCAACCAAAATCTACCGGTAATACATATACATTTTTGGCTTTCTCCATTACCGCATAATCGATGGAAATATTATTACACTCTAAATAAGAAACAGCAACTTTAGACTCTTCTTGCTCTGTATTTAATACCACTTTCAAGGTTTCGAATACAGAATAGATATCATATTCGTGCTGTTTAAAAGCTTTCATGATACTTTCGGTAGACCAAACGAAAATCCCAGAATTCCATAAAAAATCACCGCTATCCAAAAATTGCTCCGCTAATTCTAAGTCTGGCTTTTCGGTAAAAGTTTTAACTTTTTTCACCTGCTTATCCGCCAGCAAATGATTTTCGTTGTGTTGAATATAGCCATATCCCGTATCCGGTCTACTTGGAACAACGCCAAGGGTTATCAAACAATCCTCGCTAGCGGCACTGTCCATAGCTTTATTTAAGCTCGTTGCAAATGCTTTTATATTCGTAACAATGTGGTCGGCTGGACTAACAACAGTTATAGCCTTAGCATTCATTTTATGAATCTTTGCGCAGGCATAAGCTATACATGGTGCCGTATTTCTTCTAGCAGGCTCAGAAATAACTTGCTCCTTTGTTAATTGCGGTAATTGCTCTAAAACCAACGCTGTATACTGTGTATTAGTAACGATGTATATGTTTTCTGGCAAACAAACTTCCAACAATCTATCGAAAGTAGATTGCAATAAAGTTTCTCCTGTACCAAGAATATCAATAAACTGTTTTGGATAATTAGTTCGGCTTTTAGGCCAAAAACGACTTCCTACTCCTCCGGCCATAATAAGACCGTAATAATTCTCATTCTTCATATGTCTAAATCAAAGTGCAGCGAAGATAAGAATATGTATATTTTTATGAAAACCTTAAGGTTAAGAAAACTTAAAAAGTAGGGCAATCGCATTTCTCTCCTAGCATTTTACAAGCAGAAAGAAGTAAGCAGGCCATAATAGAAAAGTAATACAGGTGTTTTTTTCTTGTCATAGCTTAAAGATACAAATTCAGTTTATACAATTTCGATGGTTGAATTCTATGGATTTTTTTCATCTTTGACTCATGAAGCTGATAAAAGAGTTAGGTAATTATATCATATTCCTTCGAAAGGTTTTTCGAAAGCCTGAAAGGTGGTCGGAATACCGCAAATTAACCATGTTAGAAATCGATAATATTGGTTGGGATTCCATGGGAATCGTCTCCATTGTTTCAATTTTTGTTGGTGCCGTTGTGACAGTGCAAACGGCTTGGAATATGGAAAACCCTCTTCTTCCTTCTTATCTTATTGGCTTAGCTACAAGAGATTCTATTATTGCAGAATTCTCCCCTACCATGATCAGTTTGATTTTAGCGGGAAAGGTAGGTTCTAACATTGCTTCTGGATTAGGAACAATGCGAGTAACCGAACAAATTGACGCCTTGGAAGTAATGGGTGTAAATTCTGCAACCTTATTAGTGCTTCCTAAAATAATCGCTGCAATTGTTATTATCCCTTTGCTAATAATTATGAGTATGGCACTAGGTATTACGGGTGGATGGGCTGCAGGAGTGGCAACAGGCATGTGCCCAACGACCGAATTTATCTATGGATTACAATACGAGTTTCGTCCGTTCTATATGTTCTACGCAATTTTCAAAACCTTCATTTTTGCATTTATTATAGTTTCGGTTTCTGCTTATAGAGGATATTTTACAGTAGGTGGGGCTTTAGAAGTTGGTAAAGCCAGCACAAAGGCTGTAGTGCATAGTAGTGTACTTATTATTTTCATAAATTATGTATTAACCCAACTATTGCTAACCTAATGATAGAAGTAAAAGACATCTACAAATCATTTGGTGATTCCGAAATAATCAAAGGTGTTTCTTGTGTTTTCGAACGAGGAAAAACAAATTTAATTATTGGCCAAAGCGGCTCCGGTAAGACTGTTTTCTTAAAATGTATGGTTGGCCTATACGAGGTGAATTCAGGACAAATTATTTTCAATGGTAAGGATTGGGGCGGAATGGATTTCAAAGCGCGTAAAGAGCTGAGAAAGGAAATTGGAATGGTTTTTCAAGCTGGTGCTTTGTTCGACTCTATGACTGTTGAAGAAAATATAATGTTCCCGCTAAACATGTTTTCGGACATGAGTTTAGAAGAGAAGATAGCTCGGGCAAATTTCTGTTTGAACCGAGTAAACTTAGAAAACAAAAACGATCTGTATCCTGCCGAGATAAGCGGTGGTATGCAAAAGCGTGTTGCCATTGCTAGAGCAATTGTAATGAATCCAAAATACTTGTTTTGTGACGAACCAAACTCGGGCCTAGACCCTAAGACTGCAATGGTAATTGACAACCTTGTTAAAGAAATTACAGAGGAGTATAATATCACTACTATCATAAACACCCACGATATGAATTCGGTGCTGGAAATAGGCGAAAAAGTGATTTTCTTGAGTCACGGAAAAAAAGCTTGGGAAGGAGACAAACAAAGCATTCTAACTACCGACCACGAAGATGTAGTTGACTTCGTTTACACTTCTCAATTCCTAAAGCAGATGAGGAATAAAAACAAATAGGAACCCTTTTATTAGGCATAAAAAAAGCCCTGAAGCATAAACTTCAGGGCTTTCTATTTGGATTAATTTCGAGATTACTCGATAATCAATTTTTGAGTAACTCTGTTAGAACCAGAAACTAAAGCATAAATATAAGAACCAGATGCTAAGTTAGACACATCAATAGTTTCTGTATATAGAACACCACTATTTCTAGATCCTAAACCCTTAGAGATAACTTTCTGACCATTTAATGCGAACACCTCTAAACTTACATTATCAGAAGAAGTTTCGATTTCAAATTTCACGTTAGCAATATCAGACGTTGGATTAGGGTAAACCTCAGCTTTTAACCCTGAAAAGAAAGCAGCTTCTTCGATAGAAACGTGCTGCTCAATTATAGGGAAAAGCGCCAAGTTCAAGTCTATTTCAATAGATTCCAATCGCTCACACCAAGGAGTAAATGCACCATTTCTTTCTACCCAGTTGTAGCAATATCCACCACCTTCCCCTAAAGTAGTTGTAACAACAGCCATAGAATCCATAACGATTACAGTAGTATCAGCATTACCCAAAGTATCAGTAATGATCTCAACAGAACCATCTAAAAGAGGGTCAAAATTGATCCCTACAGCATAATCCGCAGTCATCCATCTAGACTCGTTGAACATTACGAAAAATGAAGCTGAGTCCATTGTTGCCCCAGGAAAAGCATTGATCGAGTAAAAAGGTATTTCATCTTCTACAACAGGATTAGCAGAAGGCATTAATGACCCCCCGTTATCGTTCAGGTCGAAAATACCAACTTTAACATGAGAAGAAGAATCAACATATTCGTTGTCGTAAAGGGCACTTAGCCAAACTTGCATACCCACAACAGAATATGGCTCTTCCAAAATAAAACCTTGAACCATATATCCATCACCACCAATAGTGTTTGTTCCGAAAATATAACCTTGAGAATTGTCTTGTGCATCTACCCAACTGTAAGTAGTTAGAGACAAACCTAATCCCATGTAATCTTCATCAAACCAATCGAAAACTGTATCCGTTGGCTCAGTTCCCGAAGCATTTAAAGAGAAATTCTGCTTTACATCTCCTTGCATAGAGTAATCTGAAGCAGCATTTTGCGCCATTGCATTTGCACCAACAAGTAAAGCAGCCGCGAGTAAAATTCTTTTCATATTAATATAATTTTTTTGTTTTAGAAGCTCAAATATAACAAACATAGAATAAACAAAAGGGCAATAATTATCACCTTTTGTTAAAAAACCAAAAAAAGGGCTGAAATAGTTTCAGCCCTTTGATGTAAAATAATATCTAGCAATTGTTTTATGCCATTGCTTCGTCCATATATGCTTCGATGGGCTCACAACTACAAACTAAATTTCTATCTCCAAAAGCATCATCTATTCTACGCACCGATGGCCAGAATTTATTGTCGGAAATCCAAGATACTGGATATGCTGCTTGCTGACGCGTATATGGAAAATCCCATTTATCTGCAGTTAGCATTGCTAAGGTGTGTGGCGCATTTTTTAATGCATTGTTTTCAGGATCAGAAACACCAGAAACAATCGCATTTATTTCTTCTTTAATAGAAATCATCGCATTACAAAAACGGTCTAACTCTCCTTTACTTTCAGACTCTGTAGGCTCTACCATTAAAGTTCCCGCTACCGGGAAAGAAACTGTTGGCGCATGGAAACCATAATCCATCAATCGCTTCGCAATATCAGTAACCTCAACTCCATCTTTTTTAAATGGACGACATTCCAAAATCATTTCGTGAGCAACACGACCGTTATTACCTGTGTACAACACATCGTAATTGGTACCCAATTTTGCTTTAATATAGTTTGCATTTAAGATGGCATAGCGCGTGCTATCTGTCAATCCTTCTGCTCCCAACATTTTGATATAAGCATAAGAAATAAGTAAGACCAAAGCAGAACCGTAAGGTGTTGAAGAAATTGGATTGATGGCCAATTCGCCTCCTGATGGTATGATTGGATTACCTGGTAAAAATGGAGCCAAGTGCTTTTTAACACCAATTGGTCCCATACCCGGTCCACCACCACCATGAGGAATAGCAAAGGTCTTGTGTAAATTCAAGTGACAAACATCAGCACCAATCAAACCAGGACTAGTCAATCCTACTTGAGCGTTCATGTTTGCACCATCCATATATACTTGACCTCCGTGTTTGTGAATGATATCGGTGATTTCGATAATAGATTCTTCGTAAACACCATGTGTTGATGGATAAGTCACCATCAAAGAAGAAAGTGTGTTGCTGTATTGTTCTGATTTAGCTCTTAAGTCTTCCACATCAACATTACCTGCTTCATCACACTTTACAACGACAATCTTCATACCTGCCATAGCTGCCGAAGCAGGGTTTGTTCCATGGGCCGAAGCAGGAATCAGACAGATATTTCTTTCTAAATCGCCATTAGCATGGTGAAAAGCACGAATAACCATTAAACCAGCATACTCACCCTGTGCTCCCGAATTCGGTTGCAAACTCATTGCATCAAAACCAGTTATTTCACACAAAGACTCTTCCAACTCTTGGAACATTTGGTAATAGCCAGCTGCTTGCTCGACAGGAACAAATGGGTGAATGGTACTGAAAGAGGGCCAACTTAGTGGGAACAATTGTGATGCCGCATTCAGTTTCATGGTACACGATCCAAGTGGAATCATAGAATGATTTAGAGACAAGTCTTTGCGCTCTAATTTCTTGATATAGCGCATCAAATCTGTTTCGGAGTGGTAAGAGTTGAATACTCTCTGCGCCATGAAATCATCAGAACGCAACATAGAATCATCTATATGTAGTTCTTGAGAAAATGCTAAATCAGCATCAAACATCACACTTTTAGCTTCTGCCAAAATGCTTACAATCTCACGAAGATCAACCAAATCAGTTGTTTCGTTGATACTTATCTGGATGGTATTGTCTTCGTTATATAAGAAGTTTACGTTCTGTCCGGTTGCCAAACGCTGAACATTTGCAACCGGCACGTCTACTAAATCTACTTTTAGAGTGTCAAAAAACTGAGAGTTCAATTGATTGTAACCTAAGTTTTTGATTTCTCTAGACAAGTTACCAGCCATTAAATGAATTCTGCTAGCAATATTTTTTAATCCTTTTGGCCCATGATACACACCATACATCCCAGCCATTACAGCCAATAATGCCTGCGCAGTACATATATTAGAAGTTGCCTTTTCACGCTTGATATGCTGCTCGCGTGTTTGCAATGCCATACGCAAAGCTGGGTTCCCATCTCTATCTTGAGAAACCCCAATAATTCGTCCTGGTAGGTTACGTTTGTATTCGTCTTTAGTAGCGAAAAATGCAGCGTGAGGCCCACCGTATCCCATAGAAACACCGAAACGCTGTGTTGTTCCAACAACCACATCAGCTCCCCAATCACCTGGAGGTGTCAACATAACCAAACTCATAATATCAGCTGCTACAGCAACTTTAGCATCTACCGCGTTCGCTTGCTTCACAAAGCTTTCATAAGATTCTACTTTACCATCTGCTGTTGGGTATTGCACTAAAGCACCAAACACATCGGCAGTAAACTCAAATGTTTTGTGATCGGCAATAATTAATTCAATACCTAGTGGCGTAGCTCTGGTTTCTATCAATGCCTTGGTTTGTGGCAAACAATCTATAGAAACAAAGAATTTACTTGCATTTGCTTTTTTCTGTGCTCTAGAACGAGAAGCAAACAATAAGCCCATTGCCTCTGCTGCTGCAGTACCCTCATCTAATAGAGATGAATTCGCAATTTCCATACCCGTCAATTCCAAAACCATGGTTTGGAAATTCAACAAACCCTCTAAACGACCTTGAGCAATTTCTGCTTGGTATGGAGTATAAGCTGTATACCAACCCGGATTCTCTAAAATATTTCTTTGTATAGGCCCAGGAACAACCGTTGGGTGGTATCCTAAACCAATATAAGTTTTGCTTAATTGATTCTTACTCGCTAAGGCTTTGACATGCGTCATAAACTGTTGCTCGGTCATTGGCTCGGGCAAGTTCAAACCACCTTTCATGCGGATGTTTGCAGGAACCGTTTCATCAATCAACTGATCTAGTGAAGAAGCACCAATCGTTTCGAGCATTGCTGCTTTTTCAACCTCATTCGGACCAATATGGCGATGAGCAAAAGATTCAACTTTAATCATAATATAATAACATTAAAAACTGGTCCACAAAGGTATTAAATACCTAAGATTTTTTGTCTAATTATCCGGTTTTTCAAGACAGAATTTTCCACCTTTGAACAAATGATATTCAGCACCATAAAAAACTGGTTAATCTTTGGTAATATTTGGGTAGCAACAAATGCCACTGCTCTATGCTTATTGATAGAACTGCATCTTTTTAAAAAG